>JAKLHG010000135.1 GCA_022710255.1 Candidatus Hydrogenedentota bacterium | reverse complement strand
TGTTCCCTCCCGGAATCCCGTTGCGGGTGGTATGAATAACCGCCTTGCCTCTCCGGCATCAGGCGCATGAGCCTGAAGCCGCGAGTTTTTTTGGATATGAATTGTCAACCATGATAAAGGAAGCGCATGCAATGAATTCAAGGAATACGACTATCTCCCGGCGTTTGTTTTTAAGCGGTATGGGCGCCACCCTGGCAGCGCCGTATATCATTCCGGCCATGGCCCTGGGCGCTGATGGCGGCACGGCACCGAGCGAACGCATTCAACTGGGATGTATCGGCACGGGCAGTCAGGCCAAGGGGCTGGTGGAAAACGCCATCAAACACTCACAGGCACGCGTCGTGGCGCTCTGCGATGTGGACAAGAACCGTCTGACCGAGGCGAAAGGACTGGTGGACGGGTATTACGGGGATACCGCATGCGCCCCCTATTCCGACTACCGGGAGCTGCTGGCCCGGGATGATATCGACGCGGTGATTGTGGCAACGCCAGACCACTGGCATGCGCTGGTGTGTGTCGAGGCGGCACGCCGTGGCAAGGATATCTACTGTGAAAAGCCTCTTACGTGGTCTCTCGGGGAAGGCAAGGCGGTCGTCAAGGCGGTCCAGGAGAACAACCGTGTGTTTCAGGTGGGCAGTTGGCAGCGTTCCGGTGAAGCGTTTAAACTTGCCTGTGAACTGGTGCGTAACGGGTACCTTGGCGGGATTAAACGTATTCTGGTGTCGCTGCCCAATGGCGGGCACGCCTTCTGGGCGGATTCCTTTCCCGCGGCGCCACCCGAGCTGGACTGGGAGTTTTATGTAGGCCCCGCCGAATGGACGCCCTATCATCCGGAACGCTGCCACTGGGACTGGCGCTGGTGGATGAGTTTTGGCGGTGGCCAGATGATGGACTGGGTCGGCCATCACGGCGATATTGCCCACATGGCCATGGATTGGGACACTAACGGCCCGATTGAAGTCGAAGGCATACTTTGGGAACCCACACGGAAGCGCAACAATCTGTACAACGCCCCGGAACATTACCAGTTCATCCTCAAGTATCCGGGGGATGTTGAAATGACCGTGGCCAGCGCGGCGGACATGCCGGACCAGTTCAAAGCGTGCGGTGAAATGGGCACCATGTTTTTCGGCGAGGGGGACGCTTGGGTGTACGTGGACCGCAGCGGCATCCGGGCCAGCAACGAAGCCCTGCTCAAGACGAAATTCAAAACGGAGGACTTCCGGTTCCGGTCCCAAACCAATCACATGACCGATTTCCTTGATTGTATTGTATCGCGGGAAACCTGTATCGCCCCGGTCAATGCGGGACATCGCTCAGCTTCCATTGGACACCTGGGCAAACTGGCTTGCATGCTGAAGGCCGGCTTTAAATGGGACCCGGCATCGGAAACCATCACTGATAACCCGGCGCTGAACGGCATGCTAACACGCCGTTACCGGGGCGACTGGTCTCTTGAGGCCTAAGCGTACCCGCCGGACGCAACATGCAGTGAATACAGGCCGATCCTGAAAGAGAGCAGGCTTGGGCTGCGGAAACGCGTGACATGCAGATTGGATATTCATCAGTAAAGGAATGCAAATGAACTCCAATTCGGGTCTTTTCAATAAAGCGGTATTGATGCGCATTGGACTTTTCATCGTCATACTGACCATGGCAATCGGCGCCGGGCTCTACCTGGGAAAACTATCCGTACCACGGGTACCTATCGCAAAACCGGTACAACGTGTGGGCGCGCCGGCATCGCCTTCCGGCAAGGAGGCCGGTCCCGCCGGCGACCAGGACACCGCCTCTCAGGAGGAAGTCGAGGTGCCCCTGTTCCTGCACGTAGGAGGCACGGGCGTGGAAAAATGGGAGATTGTGGAGGCGCAGCTGGCGTTGGCGTCCGGCGCGGGCATCCACCGCTTTTTCGCGCCGGTCTCTCTGGACTGGATGGGGTCGGACAGCACCGAAGAGGAGAGGGGGGAGAATGTCAATAGCGTGCTTGAAAAATATCTCGCTGCGGACAAGAACGCCCGCGTACTGGTCTGGGTGAACCTCAATCCGCCCGTGGCCTGGCTCGAACAGCACCCCGAGGCTGCCATCATGGTGAACGATACGCTGCAGGCCTACCCATCCATCAGTTCCTCCTTGTGGCTCGATACGGCGCATCGGTTGCTGGAGGCCTTGATTCAAGAAGTGGAATCCGGCCCCTTCGGTGATGGCGTCCTGGGGTACGGGCTCTCGGCGCTGCGCGAACAGCGCTGGATGCTTACCGACGAATACGACAAGTCTGAAGCCAACACGGCCGGGTTCCGGCAATGGCTGGAACGCATTTATAAAGCCCCGGAGACGCTAAAAACGGCCTGGCAAAACAAGGAGGTGGATTTCACAACCGCCGGCATTCCTGAATGCCCCAAAAGCGAAGCGATGGTCAACGCCTTCTGGGAGTTGCCTGCCCGGCAGCCGGTGGTGGATTTCAACCGGTACTGTTCAGAGCGGGTGGCGGACGTGCTGGCGGGTTTCGCCTCATTAACGGCGAGGGTGTCCACCATAACCCCCATGGTCCTTGCCCCCTACGGGTATACCTACGAGGCTATGTCTGCCTCCTCCGGCCACTACGGGCTGGAATTGCTTCTGGAAAGCGATATCACCGGTTTTGTATCCCCGGTGTCTTATTTTGACCGCGGGCTTGGCGGCGCCGGCGGGATGATGGGTGCCGTGGACAGCCTGAAGGTACGGGGAAAGACTTGGTATCTTCTGGATGATACCCGGACCGGTGTGGAGCGGAACGAAGAAACCGGTGAATTCGCCCGGATAAAGGGGCTCCGCGCAAGTGACGTTTACGAAGTGCAGCGCCGTAATTTCTCCATGGCCCTGACCTACGGGTTAGGACTCATCTGGTCCGACCCGAGCCGGGAAGGGTGGCTCAACGACGGTGAACAATGGCATCAGTTTAAGAAACTGAAGGAAATATACGTTAAGAACGCCGCCGTGGCCGTCGGCCAGGCGGATCAGGAAAGCAAGGCCACGTTGACGGTCGTCGTGGATGAAATGTCCAATTGCTACCTGCAAAACGCCGAGCATACCAATTCGGTGCTGTTGCAGCGCGGCAGGGATGCCGCCCTGCGCACAGGCATCAGCACCCGCTTCCACCTGTTACGCGACGTAATCGACGGCATTTCACCTCCGACCCCCGTCTATCTGTTCCTGAACGCCTTTCAACTGTCGGCGGAATCGCGGGCCCGGCTGCATGCCCGCTTCGCCCTGGAACAGGCCTCCGTCATATGGGTATACGCGCCCGGTTATTTCGGCATGGCGCCCGATGTGGAAAACATCAGCGCCACCACGGGTATGGATGTGGCCGCTTTTCCGGAACCGACCCAGTCGGGTTCCAAGTATGTTCTTTCGGGACAGTACATGAAGGCCGGGGAAAACTTCGGCAATCAGGAACTCTGGTCTCCCCTCTTCTACATTCAGCGCAATGAATCCGTTGACTTTCTGGCCACATACACGGCGGACGGTGAAAAGGGCAGTGTTGCCATCGTAACGCTGCCGGAGGGGTGGACCTCGCTTTATATGGCCGATCCGGAGATCACCCCGGCGCTGCTCAGCACCATCGTGCAACTGCTTGAACAGCCAATCTACCCGAACCCGGAAGAAGGAATCTTTTACGACGCGTTTTTCGCCAGGGAACCGCTGATAGCGCTGCATGCGAGCCGGCCCGGTAAGCGGTCACTCTTTCTCGGACGTTTCTGTGACGTCGAGGATCAACTGGATCCGAATATAGGATGGTTTGGAAAGGAAACAATCCTCATGTCCCTGGGCACGGGGGAAACGCGGCTGCTGAGTCTGGGAGAATAGCGGTCAAACCCGCGTTAAGGATTTCTGACGCGTTTTTGCGCGTCCTGTTTTTGCGCGTCCTTTAATCAGGGCACCCGTTCCGGTATACTCTTCCCCGGCAACAGTTTCCAAGGTTTTTATTACTCAAACGCTTTGTAGAAATGGACATGAACAACCAGACCCGACTTGCCACTTTCCACCGCGTGATTATTTTTGCGTGGGTGTTTGTGCTGGTGCTTGCCCTGTTTCCGCTTACCGCGAATCCAGTCGAACCCATCAAAGAGTTGGCTTCGGCGGCCTTTGTCGTTGTGCTGGCCGTCAGCCTGCTGGCGGTTCCCGTGAAACCCGGTGCGCCTTATGACTGGGGGCGTATGCCCGCGCTGTTCCTGGCGGGTCTGTGGTTGTGCTGGGGGCTATTCTGCGCACTGCTTTCCCAATTTAAGATGGCAGGGGTGGATGAACTTCGGGTTTACCTGACCTGGTTCCTGATGGCTCTTTTCGCGGCACGGGTATTCCGGGAACAGCGCCACGTACACCAGTTGTTTCTAGTGATAATCCTGGCGGTGTTTTTTTCCAGCGTATACGGGTTCGCCCAATACCTGGGCTACGATATTTTCCCCTGGTCCACCCGTGATGTGGAAGAATATCGGGGGCTGCCTTCAACCTATGCCAATCCGAATTTTGCCGGACATACCCTGATGCTTTCGCTGATCCTGGGCGCCTGTCTCATGACCGTGAAGCGGATGCGCTGGGTGATTCTGTTGCTGGTTTTGATTGCAGCCCACCTGTACCTGACACATATGCGCGGCGCCCCCGTGGCATTGCTTGCCGGCGCCCTGTTAACCGGGTGCGCCCTCGCCCTGTCCAGAATTCCCAAGATAAGCACGCCCTGGAAGCCCATGGCGACCCTGACCACAATAGCGGTGTTGGGCCTCGCGGGCCTGGCGGCCCTGTTGCCCGTTTCAAAAGCGCTGACCGGGTTCTATGTTCCCACGGACGGTTCCCTTATCCTGCGCTATAACGGTTATTACGGCGCGGCAAAGATGGCACTCGACCATCCGGTAACCGGCGTGGGCCCGGGCAACTATGGCAGGGAAGCCATCGCCTACTGGACCCCCTATGAAAAGCGCTGGTTTGCCGACCAGCAGAAGCGTAACATGCGCGCCCACTGTGACATCCTTGAAACGGCCACAGAAACCGGGCTTCCCGGACTGGCATTACATGTGGCCCTGCTCGTGGCGCTGCTGGTGCGAAGTCTGACGCTGGCCTTTACCGGCGACACCCGGGAGAAGCGTCATCTTGGGTACACCTTCGCCGCCTTTTTCCTGGCCTTCACCGTGGACGGATTATTCGGGTTCAACCTCCGGGTTCCGGTTTCGGGCGGTCTCTTTTTTCTGGTCATAGGAGCGTTCGAAGGCGTGACTTCTCCCATGGCCCAGCCTGCCGCGCCGGAACACGTGAATAAGAAAGGGAAGGCGAAAGCGTCCAGGCCAGTTCTTGCCGTACCGGAAAAGCAGCCCCGTGTATTTTCCAGTCTGGCCCTGTGCGGCGCTGCCACCCTATGTCTTGTTGGCGCCGGGGGCGTTTTCGCCGGTGAAATCCAGTACCAGAAGGGTAACGGCGCAAAAGTATTCGTGGAGAACCCCGACAATGCCATGTATTATCCCCAGGCTCTGAAACAGGGCGAAGATGCCTTGCTGACAGGACGCAACCTGGTGTTCTGGGATGAACGCTATTCAGACCTGCTCGGGCACCTTGCCATGAAGGCCGGCGATACGGAAAGGTCTATCGAATATTACAAACGCGCCCAGCAAACCGACCCGCACCATCCTAACAAAGCAGCCAATCTGGCCCGAGCCTATTTGGGCCATGCACTCAGATTCGCCCGGGATAATGTCGTCCCCGATTATTCGCAGGTGAGTGGGCTGTTGGAAGAAGCGCGGCGCCAGGTGGAATTGGCGGAGCGGTATTGTGACATCTCGCCCCATGTTCAGGATGTCTTTTGGCGCATTACCCGGGCACAGGCCGTGTTGGCAGAGGAACAGGGACGGGACGCCCGGGCCTACTGGGAGGAAACCGCGAACAGAATAGAAGCCTCGCGCCGCTGCGGCCCGCGCGACATCGCCGGAGCGAACAAGGGGCTTGGCATGGCCTACGCGAAAATCGGACAGCCGGAAAAGGCGATAGAACCGCTCGCAAAAGCGCTGGAAAAAGAACCCGCCGACGAATCGACATGGTCATTGCTGGAAACAGCCGCACGTGACAGCGGCAACACGGCGCCCCTCTTCAGCGTGTTGTATAAAAACTATGCACAGGCATCGACGGGCCTTCCCGGGACGGAAGACCTGCTCGTAACGGTGCTCCGGCGTATGGTTCACTGTTATGCTGAACTGACGCGGGACACACGAGTGGCGGAACGGATGGTCCGGAGCGGACTGGCCCTTGCGCCGCACAGGGCCGAGTTATGGGCTTTGTGTTCAGGCCTTGCGACACGGGCCGACGATACGACATGGTTGTGCCGGGAAGCGACACAGCGCGGCGGCGCCGCAAACGCGGGAAAAGGTATCCCCGCTTTTGTGCAAGCCCTTTGTTCAGGAAGCGCTGCCGGTGATGCGTTGGGCTTGGCTTCACAGGAGGTGGCCCGAGAGGCAATGAAATCGGCAGGGCAATCTTCCGCCGAGGATTTCGCGGGAGCGGCTGATATGCTGATACGTATGCTGGAGGGTCAGGCCCTGGCCGTCGACCGCGCGGCGGAAATCAAGGCGAATATTGCCACCGCATACCTCGAAGCCGGACGCTGGGAAGACGCAAACAGGCTGTTCGCTGAAGCCATTGACCATCTCCCGGAGAACGCAAGGGGGCGCCTGCTCTCCGCAAGGGCCCGGGCCCTGTCGGGCATGGGGCAGGCGGAGAAGGCCATGTCTGTCATTGCCGAAGGGATACAGTACGCGCCGAACGATCCTCTGGTGCAACTTACCTATGCACGCCTGTTGAGCACTGCGGGCCGTGTGGATGAAGCCGTGTTCGCTTTCACTGCGGCCATAAATAGCCTTCCCGACGCCTCGCCATTGAAGGTGCAGGCACAACGCGAACTGGAGCAGTTGCGCGCACGGAAGCGCGCGCCTGTTCCTGAATAGGATTCCCTGGATGGCCGAAAAAGACACTACCATGCCGACCGCTTCACCCGAAGCTGCGAAGGGCGCCCCCAATCAGAGACTAACCATAGCCGTCCTCTCCATTGCCGTTACGCTGCTGATAATCGCAATGATGGCGGGTTACGCCCGTTTCGGTGCGGAGTTTCTGCGCCGCAGGGACGATTCGATAGGCGATATGCTGATGCGGGAAGGAAAACGAATCGAGGCGGGCGGCATGCACCCACTTGCGCTGGAGACCTATGAGCGGGCCTTGAACGCACGTTTTAACGGCGCTTCCAATCGTACCTTCACCCTGGAACGCGCGGGTGAACTCCAGTGGCAGGCAGAGAATTTCGAAAAAGCTGCCGCGTACCTGTCCCGCGCGCTGGAAGGTCCCGGCGCGAGTCCGGCGCCTTACGAAGCGCTCGTGGATTCCTTGATACACCTGGGCCGGCTCGACGAAGCCCGGCAGCGCCTGTCCGACTGGAAAGAGACGCTTGCATCCGGCGATGGAGACCCTGCCGCGTACGGCCATGCCATGGGAATGCTGGCCGAAGCCGAAGGCGATACCGCCAAAGCCGTTATCGCATATGAGGGTTGCGCCTCCCGGTATGGCCATGCGCTCAGCGCGGCCCGACTGGGAATTCTATATTCCAAAAGCGGCCAGCGGGACAAGGCCCTGGAGTATCTGGAACAGTATTTCCGCCTCGGCGCACCTGGAAAGGAAAACGAAGCGCTTCACAAATTGTATGCCGATTTGGTGCGGGAAAAAACGCAACCCTGAGTTGTAGCCGGTGTCATGACAAGACGGGCGCGGCCGTCAAGAAGCTTCGTCACCTCCCGTTTCATGGCCATACTGCTGCAACAGAAAATACTCAAAACTGTCCAGGAGGGCGACATAAGACGCCGTGATGATATTTTCCGAAACGCCCACGGTACACCAGGAACTTTCGGCGTCTGAAGTTTCAATCAAAACGCGCGTCTTTGCCCGAGTGGCCAACTTGCCGTCCAAGATGCGGACCTTGTAGTCTTCGAGGTGCATACCCTCTATTTTCGGATAGGTGGTACGGAGCGCCTTGCGCAGGGCATTGTTCATCGCGTCGACGGGGCCATGCCCTTCCGCCACGGTATGTTCAATGGCGCCACCGGGCAATTTGACTTTAACCGTGACCTCCGACATGGTCGGTTGGGCGATATGGGGCTGGTTGACCCGGGCATGGAATCCCAGGGTTTCGAAAAAACTGCGGTAGCGGTTGGTGGCCTTTCGTATGATGAGTTCCAGGGAAGCGTCCGCACCTTCGAATTCATACCCTTCGTTCTCCAGTTCCTTGATTCGTTCCAGAATTGACTTCGTTTCCTGACCGCCTTTTTCAAGGGAAAGCCCCAGCTCGGCCGACTTCTGAATCAGGCTGGAACGACCAGACATTTCGCTCACCGCGATATGTGTGCTATTGCCCACCAATTCGGGCTTGATGTGCTCGTAACTGCTTTTGCGCTTGCTCACCGCGTCCGCATGCATACCCGCCTTATGTGTAAAGGCGTAACGGCCGACATAGGGTGCATTGTCACGGGGGGACATGTTGGCCAATTCGGCGATAAGATGGGATTTTCGGGTCAATCTTGACAACTGGTCCTGCGTCAGCACCTCATATCCCATCTTCAACTGCAGCGCGGGAATGATGGCACACAGGTCCGCATTGCCGCAGCGTTCCCCGTAGCCGTTGATGGTCCCCTGAACATGCGTCGCCCCCGCTTCGACCGCCGCGACAACATTGGCCGTCGCCAGCCCGCAGTCGTTGTGGGTGTGTATCCCCACCTCGGCGCGAACGAGTTT
>JAKLHG010000134.1 GCA_022710255.1 Candidatus Hydrogenedentota bacterium | reverse complement strand
AAATAGCCAATAGCAGTATAGGGCATCCATGCTTCGTTACGGACGGCTATTTCGTCGTCAGTCCCTTTTTGCTCCGTTTATTATGACTGTTGCGAGTGCCATACGCAATTCCGACAAGGTCGAGAAGTCTGAAGGTACTGTTGTTACCTTGTCGATAAGGTTACTGATCCGCAGCCTGCGGGGCGCACCCGGGACCCCATACTTGATTTCCTTACCTTCCCCGGAGCCATTTTCGCAACCACAGGAGGCGAAGGGGCGCAAATTCCGCGCAGTGGTTGTCCATATTCAGCAGGCGACAAACTCCCGGAACCAGCTGCAGTTCCTGCCTGTCCTCTGTATGGATACATTTTTGAAGCAAGCGTTTTCGGCATAGAGATTCGCCGGAAGGGAGAAAGCGGTGCCGGCAGTTATGGCATTGTTCGGGAGCGGCGTCGTTCATGGAGACAGTTTCCTCCGGGCGTCTTTCGGTTTACGATTTCCGCAGCACGTACAGCGCTTCGTCGGCGCGCAGATTGGGCAGCAGGCGCGTCCGGCCATTCTCATGTAAAAAGATTTCTTTTTCAATGCTGAAATTGAACTGGGCACAGAAGACGCGGAAATCCTTGATGGTAAGGACATGACGATTCGGGGATTCGTGCCAGGTGTGGGGCAGCCGGGCGGTGACAGGGGCGCGTCCCTGAAAAGCCAGTTCAGCGCGCACGCGCCAGTGCCCGAAGTTGGGAAAGGTCACGATGCATTTACGCCCCACACGCAGCATTTCCTTCAGGGCCAGGGCCGGGTTCTTGATTACCTGCAGGGTCATGCTCAGAATGACATAATCGAAGGAATCATCAGGCAATTCCGAAAGGCCCCTATCAATATTGGCGTGAATGACATTGATGCCGCAGCCGATGGCCCTGACCACCTTTTCCTGGTCCACCTCGATGCCGAGGCCGATGATGTTCCTGCGCCGTTGCAGGCGGCAGAGAAGGTCTCCCTCGCCGCAGCCCACATCAAGGACACGGCTGCCTTCATCCACCAGGCCCACAATCATATCGTAGTCGACGCGGCGCGACCGGGACAGGGTACGTTTCCCGTCGGCATCGGGTATGGCCGTGTCCTGGCCGTCGCAGGGTTTGGGCGGGCAATTGTCACAGGAGCGTTCCGGGTGAAGGGTATGGATGAGAAATCCTGAAACCAGGCGCGAGAGCTCTTTTGTTTCCAGCAGGAACGCGTCGTGCCCGGCGTCGGTTCGGATATTGCAGTAGGCGGGCTGGCGGCCGTTCCGGGCGAGGGCATACACCATTTCCTGGGACATGTAGGGGGGGAACAGCCAGTCCGACGTAAACGAAACGACCAGGGTGGACGCCTGGACACGGGCCAGGGCTGCATCCAGCGAGGGGTATCCGGCGGCAATATCGAAGTAGTCCATGGCCTTGGTGACATACAGGTAGGTATTGGCGTCGAAGCGGTTCACAAATCCCTCACCCTGGTGGTCAAGATAGGTTTCCACGTTGAACTCGCTCTCGAAATGATACCCCAACTGGTCGCTGTTGCGCAGCGTGCGCCCGAACTTGCGGTGCATGGACTGGTCGGAAAGATAGGTGATATGGGCCAGCATACGGGCAATGGCAAGTCCCTTGCGTGGCCCGGGACCGTCCCCGTAGGCGCCACCCTGGAATGCCGCATCCGCCTGAATGGCGTTGCGGCCGACAGCGTCAAACGCGATTTGCTGGGCACCATTGGCATGGCTGGTGGCGATAAGGATGACGGAACATGCCGCGTCAGGATAGCGGGTCGCCCATTCCAGGGCCTGCATGCCGCCCAGGGAACCGCCGACCACACAAAGCAGGCGCCCAATGCCGAGCTGGCGGACCAGGGCATACTGCACACGCACCATGTCGCCCACCGTGATGACCGGGAAATTCAGGCCGTAGGGCGTGCCCGTTTCGGGATTGATGCTGGCGGGACCGGTCGTTCCCTTGCAGCCGCCCAGGAAATTGGAACAGATGACGAAGTACCTGGTGGTGTCAATGCCCTTTCCGGGCCCGATCATAACATCCCACCAGCCGGGCTTGGGTTCAGACAGGTCCGTATATCCGGCGGCGTGGGCGTCGCCGGACAGGGCATGGCATACAAGCACCGCGTTGGTGCGCGATTCGTTTAACGCGCCGTAGGTCTCATAGGCCACGGTGACGGGACCGAGTTCCGCGCCGCTTTCAAGGACGAAACCGTTTCGGGTCTCTTCCAGCAACACCTGGCGCGTTTCCACAGGCCCCACCGAATCCGGCGGTATGTGCGGACAGGATGCCATAGAATACAGGTTACCAGAATTAGGGACGTTACGACCGGAATACATTGAAACATACTACGGTACCGGCGCTCAACACCTTGTCCCGGTTATGGAGGCGCCGCCAGGTTTGCGCGTTCAATGCATAAACCAGAAGGCCATGAAAAAGACTTGGGCGTCTCTGCCGTGTGTTCCGTAGTTGATAACCATAAACCCTGCTATTTCTGTGAGGCTTTCAGCGCCTGGTCAAAATCTTCCAGGATGTCATCAATGTCTTCCAGGCCCACGGACACGCGCACAAATTCCGGCGAAATACCCGCCGCGCGCTGTTCTTCAGCACATAGTTGCTGATGGGTGGTGGTGGCGGGATGAATCACCAGGGTTTTGGCATCGAGGATATTTGCGAGGTGCGAAGCCAGGCTGCAATGGTTGATGAATTTGACCGCAGCATCGGAGCCGCCTTTGATGCCGAACCCGAGGATGGCGCCTTGTCCTTTCGGTAGATACTTCTGTGCGCGTTGGTAGTCGCGGTGGCTGGGCAGGCCGGGATAATTTACCCAGGCTACGGCCGGATGGGCTTCCAGGAACCGGGCGGCGGCCAGCGCATTCTCGCTGTGTCGGGGCACGCGCAGGTGGAGCGTTTCCAACCCCTGCAGAAACATAAAGGCGTTGAAGGGTGACAGGCACGCACCCATGTCGCGCAGCAGTGTGACGCGTGCCTTCAGAATGTAACTGATATTTCCGACGGGCTTAAAGGTCTCGTAGAATTTCATGCCGTGATAACTTGCGCACGGTTCGGTCAGCTCCGGGAATTTGCCATTATCCCAGTCGAAGCGGCCGCCGTCCACAAGCACGCCGCCGATGGAGGTGCCATGGCCGCCCAGAACTTTTGTGGCGGAATGAACCACGATGTCCGCGCCATGGTCGAAAGGTCTGAAGAGCAGGGGAGAGGCCACTGTGTTATCCACGACCAGCGGTATTCCGTGATCATGGGCAATCTTGGCGACCGCCTCGAAATCAGCCACGTCATTGGCGGGGTTGCCGATGGTTTCCAGGTACAGCAGGCGTGTATTCCCGTCAATAGCCGTTTCAAAATTCGACGCGTTGGAGGGATCAACAAAACGCGCCTCAATGCCCAAATCCTTCAGGGTGTGGGCAAAAAGATTATGGGTGCCTCCGTACAAACTATGGGAAGACACAAAATTCTGGCCCACCTTTGTGATGTTCAAGATTGCCGTGGTAATGGCAGCCGAGCCCGAGGCCAGCGCCAACGCACCCACCCCGCCTTCCAGCGCTGCCACCCGCTTCTCAAAAACATCCGTGGTGGGATTCATGAGGCGCGTATAGATGTTTCCGAATTCCTGCAGCGCAAACAACCGGGCCGCATGTTCATGATCCTGAAATACAAACGAACTGGTCTGGTAGATGGGAACCGCGCGTGCGCCGGTAACAGGATCCGGTTCCTGTCCGGCATGTAAGGCAAGGGTTCCGGGTCGGTATGCTTTGGGGTCGGTTGTCATGGTTGGCGCTCCTTTTACGCAAGGGGAAACAGAGGTTGAAAACCGTTGGTTTGGTTATATACAAGTTAAACAATCAACATTATAGACATAATTCCCGGTGAAAAGCAAAAAACATCTCCTACCCGTCCGGCGGCTGCCCTAAATACAGGGTGTCGGCAGCAAGCAGTACCCACAATTCAGACCTGTCTGGATAAGCGGGTTTCCTTTTCTGATTTCCGCGAAAGCGACAAGGCGGTACCTGCCGCACGGACTGCGGAAATCGTTGAGATTGCGGTCTGATTCCTGTACTGGCAGGAAAGAGCAAGAATAATACGTCTTAAGATCTGCCAGGTAGTTCAGCGTCTCGAAAATCCGCATGTGCGGGACCGTAGAAGCGGCATCCTGCCGCTTCTATAGCCTATTGGCTGCACACCAACAATTCGGTTTCTTACGTGCGGATTTAGGCGTCCTGTTTTGTATTGCAAGCCTGTGGGATTGTATACTTATTACGGGTATATGCAATGCCCTGAGTATGGCATACCACGTCGCAGACCGGTCCGCGGGAAGACTGTTGCCGGATACAGGACAACTCCGGAATCGGGAAACCACCTTATTATACCAGTTGAACCGAGAATGAAATGAAAAAAAACAAATTAGCCGACCTGCACAAAAAAGTTCCCGGCAAGGGGATTTCCACCGTTTCGGTTCATGCCGGAGAGGAACGCTTCCGTTATGCGGATTCGGTGACAACCCCCATTGTACAGACGTCCACATATGCATTTAAAAACAGTGCCCATATAGAGGCGTACACGCACCACGGCCATGCCCATTTTGAATATGGGCGTTATGGGAATCCCACGGAGAAAGTGGCGCAGGACCGGTTATCCCTGTTGTGCGGGGCGGAGGACAGTGTTATATTCGGGTCGGGCATGAGCGCCATCACCACGACGATTCTGGCGCTGGTTCACAGCGGAGATCATATCATCATCACGGATGATGCTTATAAGAAGACGCTGGAGTTCTGCGGATCCTACCTGCAGCGTTTTGGAGTGGACTGTACGATTGTGCCTTTTGGTGATTATAAAGGCCTTGAACACTCAATCCGGCCCAGCACCCGGTTCATTGTGAGTGAGTCGCCCACCAACCCTTACTTGAATATCTTTGACCTGGAACGGTTGTACGCCTTGGGTAAACGGTATAAACTGCTGACGATGGTCGACGCGACGTTCAGCACGCCCTATAATCAATGTCCCTTTGATTACGGCATTGATATTGTGCTTCACAGTGCCACCAAATACCTGGCGGGGCACAATGACATTCTGGCGGGGGTTGTGCTGGGCAGGAAGGAACTCATCGAGGAAATACGGGCGTTGCACAAAGCGATAGGCGGGGTGATAGACCCCCATTGCTGCTATTTACTGTTGCGCGGCATGAAGACCTTTGCGCTGCGCATGGAAAAGCACAACCAGACGGGCCTTGAGGTGGCGCGGTTCCTGGAAGGCCACCCCTGCGTGAAACGTGTGTATTATCCCGGTTTGGAAAGCCATCCGCACTATGAGATTGCCAAGGCGCAAATGACCGGCTTCGGCGGGGTGATTTCTTTCGATATCATGGGCACGTTGGCGGATGCCAAATCCTTCCTGGATCGGCTGAAGTTGTGCTATATTGCGCCCAGCCTGGGCGGGGTGGAAACACTGATTACGCACCCGGCGATGGTAAGCTACTACAACCTGAACCGTAAACAACGCTATGCCCTCGGCATTACGGATACCCTGTTGCGCCTCGCGGTGGGCATCGAGGATTCCGGGGATATCATCGCCGACCTGGACCAGGCGTTGCGGGGGAAGTAAGCGCTGCGCCGCAACGGTGCGTATCCTGCCGGGCGTTCACAATGATGTGTGACCTGCCCGTATGGACGGCACTATCCTGTTTTTTCTAGCGGAGAAAATCATGACGAATACCTTTTTGAGCCATGTTCGCCGGGGCCCCTTTTGCATAGACGGCGCGACGGGCACTATGATTCAGAAAATGGACCTCCACGACAGCCAGTTCGGCGGGCCGGATTTCAAAATGCTGGTGGACCTACTGTGTTTTTCACTGCCCGACGTGGTGATAGAGGTGCACCTGTCGTTTCTGCGCGCCGGCGCCCAGGCCATAGAGACCAATACTTTTGGCGCATCGCCGCTTCGCCTGGCGGAATATGATGCGGCGCGTCTGGATACGTCCCATTTCCCTGCCAACCCATACCACCTCGATTTGCGCACACTGGACAGCGCCGCCCTGGCCTATCACCTGAGCCGGCGCGCCGCGGAACTGGCGCAGGAGGCCTGCCGCTTGTATAGGCATGAAGCCGGTTATGACGGCCGCGATTTGTTTGTGCTGGGTGCGATGGGGCCCTCCAACCACGTGGTATCCGCCACCACGGCCAACCTGCGCCGCGCCTCGTTCGACACGATTGCGGATAATTTCCACCGGCAGGCACTGGGGCTGATAGACGGCGGCGCGGACGTATTGTTGTTTGAAACGCAACAGGACATTCTGGAGCTGAAAGCCGGGGTATTCGGTGTGCGGCGTGCCCTGTCAGAACGGGAAAAGTCCCTGCCCATCATGGGCCAGGTGACGGTGGACCAGTTCGGCAGGATGCAATTGTTTAACACGGATATTCACGCCGCACTGGTCACGGTGCAGGGCATCGGCCTGGATGTTTTCGGCATCAATTGCTCGATTGGGCCCGACCTGATGGAGAATACGGCGGAGCGGTTAGGCAGGCTTTCGGCTTTGCCTGTCTCCGTGATACCCAATGCGGGTTTGCCCGTTTCGGAAAAGGGGAAGACTGTTTTTAAATTCGCACCGGACAAGTTTGCTGAGCACTTGAAACGTTTTGTTTGCGACTATGGGATTCGCGTGGTGGGCGGTTGTTGCGGCACCACCCCGGAACATATCGCCTGCACGGTGGAGGCCATAAAGTCAGCGGCGCCGAAGTCTTTTCAACCGTCGCGCCTTGTCTACGTCTCCGGCCCGCAGGAGGCGGTAGCGCTGGACAGCGCCGAAAATCTTATCCGCTTCGGGGAACGCCTCAACATACGCGGGTCGAAAAAAGTACGCGACGCCATTGAGAACGACAGCGGCATCAACCATGATGTACTGGACGCCGTAGTACGCGAGCAGGTGCATGAACTGGGTTGCCAGATTATCGACGTGTGTATGGATTCAAACCAGGTGGACACCGTGGCAACGCTGAGGGAAGTGGTGCGCAGCCAGACAAACGATTTTCCCGGCGCCATGAGCCTGGACTCGTTCCAGACCGATGCGCTTGCCGAGGCGGTGAAAGTCTATCCAGGCCGACCCATTCTCAACTCCATTTCCCTGGAGGAAACCGCACCGGGCGTCCTGAAAATGGACGCCGTCATTGAGGCCACGAGCGGCCATGATCCTGTGTTCGTGGCCTTGTGCACCGGTCCATCCGGCCCCGCCGCCACGGCGGAGGATAAATGCCGCCTGGCGGGGGATATCCTTGACCGCGCCCGGGAGCGGTATGGAATTGAAGCGGAGCGCATCTTCGTGGATGTCAATGTTTTTCCCATCGGTTCTGAAAGCCTGCCGGGCGCCAATTTTGCCCTGGAAACTCTGGAAGGCATCCGTAAGGTCAAGGAACGGCATCCCGGGGCCAAGACAATTCTGGGAGTGGGCAACCTCACCAACGGCCTGGCGGCAAAGCCCTATATGCGACAGGTGCTCACCTCGGTTTTCGTGGATGAGGCCCGCAAACGCGGCTTGGACGCGGCCATCATCAATCCCAGTCACTACATGTTTGTCGCGGACCTCGAGCCCGAACATTATCGTATGGCGCTGCGCATCCTGCTGGAACATGATATGGACGCCTTTGAACAGTTGGAAACGATCGCGGAAACCAAGAAGGGTGGCACGCCCAAGCCGCCGGCAGGCTATGACACACTTGACGTGGAAACAGCTGTCACGGCTAAAATCAAGGACGGCCATAAGGAACGCCTCCCAGGCTCGTTTGAGTTTCGGGGACATTGTTATGCTTATGAGGATGCCATCGTGCTCCAGGTGCGTGAGGCGCTGGAACGCTGGAAGCCGCTGGATTTCGTGAATCAGCGGCTCATGGTGGCGATGCAGGAACTGGGTGACGGTTTCGCGCGGGGTGAGGTTTCCCTGCCTCACCTGCTGCGTTCCGCCGACGTGATGCGACAGGTGATGCGGTTCATTGAACAATACCTGCGCAATCACAGCGGTATTCAGGCCGGAGAGAGCCGGTACAAGGGCGTAGTCGTTTTGGGGACAGTGTACCAGGATGTGCATTCCATCGGAAAGGATCTGGCCAATACGCTGCTGGAGAACTACGGGTACAAGGTAATAGACCTGGGCGTAATGACGCCTCTGCAGCAATTTATTGATGCGGCGGTGACGCACAAGGCGGACGCCATTGGCATGTCGGCCCTGCTGGTGCAGACCTCCAACCACATGATAACCGTTTCCCGCATGATGGAGGAGCAGGGGCTGGCCCTGCCGCTGCTCATCGGGGGCGCGCCGGTCAGCGAGCGTCATGCGGCCGCCGTGGCCCTTGCGGGGCGCGATGACCCGGAGCAGATGCGCGGCAACGTGTTCTACTGCCGCACGGCCATGGACGGCGTCAATATCATGAACCAGCTTACCGGGGGACGCCTCAGCGAAGCGTTTTTTGAGGATAACCGGCGCAGGCTGATTCGCAAACATAAGCAGGCCCAGCGCCGCCTGGAGGTGGAGGCCGGGCTGCTGGCGAGTCTGCGGCGCCGGGAGGTGGGTTTTGGTGACGTGCGCCGGGCAGGGATTCCGGTGTTTCGAAGCCGGATATGCAGCATCCCCCTGGCCGAATTCGCGTCCCGAATTGACAGGCATACGCTTTTCTCCCTGAACTGGCGCTTTGGGGGCCCGGCGGGGCGCGGCCGGCAGGGCACCAGTGACGCGGAAATGGAGGCGCTTCTGGAAAAGTGGGTCAGCGAAGCCTCCGCGGCCGGGTGGCTGATGCCCCGTGGGGTGATGGGGCTGTTTCCTTGCTACAGCGAAGGGGAGGAAGTTGT
>JAKLHG010000133.1 GCA_022710255.1 Candidatus Hydrogenedentota bacterium | reverse complement strand
GGCGGTACCCGCCTGATGATTACCGGGGGAATCTTCACCGCCCTGGGCATCCTCTTTCTCGTCACTTCATTCAATCAGCAAACAGCATCCAGCACCACCTTTCTCACGGTCGGGCTCATCGCGCTGGGTGTGGATGACCAGGGAGGCCAGCGGGTGATGGTCAGCCTCTTTGATGTCAGCAACCCCGCAGCGCCGCTGCGCCTCGATTATGAAAGTTTCGGCGAGGGCTGGTCCTGGTCCTCCGCCTACAGCGATGTCAAGGCCTTTTCCGTGTTCGACGACATCCTTCTGGTTCCCTTCTCCGGCTGGAACACGGGCAGCGGCGGCTATGACCGCCTACAGTTCATCTCGTATACCCGGGACACGCTCGAACCGCAGGGGTATGTGGACCTGCAGGGAAGCGCCCTGCGTTCCTTTGCGTATTCGGATCTGTACTATTCGGTAACCCAGGAACAGCTTGCCGTAATTGACGCAGCCAATCTTGCCGCACCATCGGTGGTAAACACCATATCTCTGGCGGAAAATGTGGCGGACATTGCCCCCTTGGCCAACGGTTGGGCGGTGGAAGTCATCTCCCGCTACAACTCCGGCGACACCCTGTTGCGTTCCACAAATCCCGCGGGCGAAACGGGCGGTTCCCTGACCCTGCCAGTGCAGAGTGTCACGGCGACCCTGGCCTGGGACAACGCCGTGGTAATTGTTTCCTCCGTGTACGAATATGAGCCGGAGTACAAGGCATATTACCTAATCCAACTCGTTGATTTCAGCGCCCCCTTCAACCCGGTATCTCTCCGAAAATGGGTCGCCGATCTCCAACCCTGGTATGGCGGCTGGTGGGGGGGCCCCTGGTACTATGAGGGGGGGATGCTTGTGGATAAGACCGCCAAGTCCATGCCCTATTACCGGTATTACGGTTCGGAGGGTGCCGCCGCTTTCCTTGCCGGTAATTACCTCGTATTGCGCGGGTCCGGAAGCAAATTCCCCGTTCTTTACGGCAACATCGTTCCTTGGGAAGGCCTTGCCGTCCTGGACCTGGCCAGTGAAGCGAATCCCTCCTATATCGGCCTCGGATTCGAAACCATACAATCCGTGGATGCGGCCGGGGGGTTGATTTACATCACCACCTCGGAGGCACGCGGCCTCGATGACCGTCAACGCTCCCTTTGCGCCCATTACCTGCGCCTGTTAAATCCAGCCACGCTGAAAATGAGCGACGCCATCAATGTCCCGGGGATATTCATACATCAGGCAGCGGAAACAGCCACGCTGGTGCTCAAGGATACCCAATACGCCGAGGACGGGCGGGAAGTAACGCTGTTGAGGAGCGGTTCACTTCAACGCAACGCGTTTAAACTGGCCGACTCTTTCCTGCTGCCCTTTTCCTACGGCGACATCAAGGCGGACAAGAATTTCATCGGATACCTGGGGTATGCCTATGATATTCTTCCCTACGAGGACATCTATGGACCACCGGTGTCCGAAGCCGCCGAAGCCGATCGAATCGTCTCTCCGGTTCCCCCTGTCTTTGTGCAAGGGTACATTCTGGGCACGGTGAGCCTGTCAAACGCCGGGACTTTCGCGGCGGGCGGTCAACTTGACCTTGGTCAGGACGTCTGGTGCTCTCTTCTGGGGGTTAAGAATGGCCAGACGTTTGTATCCGTATCCGGCACGGCGGTAGCACGGCTGGACTTTACGGGTTCGCCTCCGGCACTGCTTTCCCTGTCGCCCGTCATGGGTTCCCCCGTATCGGTTCGCTTTGATGCCGATACCGCGTATCTACCCCTCGGGTACAGCGGCACGCTTCTATTGCCCCTTCTGTGAAATCCGTTGGGCTAAACGGCTTCGCCGTGGATATTCTTTCCTGTGTCCGCAAAAAGGGGACAGACAACCAAATAGCAGCAAGAACTGGCAGCCTCTATGCAGCAATCATGTGCTATTTGGCAGTCAGTCCCCTTTTTGCTCAGTCTTCTTACTTGCGTTTAGTCCAACAAAGTTTTTCAGTTGGCAGGGCAACTGAAAAAGCTTATTCGTTTCGACGCCCCGGACGAACGGAACCGGCTTTCCCGGGAGAACATCGGGGAGGGCCGTAATTGAATGTGAAGGTCCTCATGGGTGACAATCTGTCTGAACCCAGAAAGGCATTCCATGAACCTTCTTGTACGGATACTGACGCCTTGGTGGGAAAAAGCGGACCGAATACACGCATCCGCTCCAAACCGCCACCTGTTTAATTCCTCTCGTTCCCAAGTTGAACGTTCCTCTCGTTCCCAAGTTGAACTTGGGAACGGGTCTGCTCTTGAAGTTTCACTTCCGGCCGTCCCCCGCATTCCGTGCGTTCCCAAATGGAATTTGGGAACGAGAAGGGGTGAGGGTGTTCCGTGCGTTCCCAAATGGAATTCGGGGACGAGGAGGGGCGAGGGTGTTCCGTACACCTCCGGCCTGTGCCGCTTCTTCTTCGCCTGCGCTTCCCTGTTGTTTTATGCCATTATTGTTTACGCCGAAGCACCTGCCGCACATCAACCGTCCGAGGAGGTGTATCGCTGGACGAACGTTACCATGACGGCGCCCTTTGCGCCGCGCGACGGGGCTGGAGCGCTGGTCTACAACGGGCGGATGTGGCTGATCGGCGGGTGGAACTCCCGCAACGAAAATTATTTTCCCCTGGATTGTGTAAACGATGTCTGGAGTTCCGAAGACGGCGCGGCCTGGACGATGGAGCGGCCCAACACCTTCGGCACCCCTGAGTTTGATCCGAATACAGAATGGGAGGGGCGCCATACCGCCGGCTATGTCGTTCACCGAGGTCGCATGTGGATTGTGGGCGGCGACCCCATCCAAGGGCATTATCAGAACGATGTCTGGAACTCCGCCGACGGCATAACCTGGACCCATATCAATATAGACCAGCCCGTTCCCTGGGGGCCAAGGATTCTTCATCACACCGTTTCTTTTCGGGACAAACTCTGGGTCATGGGCGGTCAGACCCTGCCACAGCACGCCCCCGCCGAGGAGCGTTTTTATAATGACGTCTGGAATTCTGCGGATGGCATTCACTGGAGCAATGTAACGCCGGAGGGGGCGCATTGGCCCCCCCGGGGCATGATTGGCGGCAGTGTCGTGTTCCAGGACCGGATATGGATTCTCGGCGGCGGCACCTACGATACGCCGGACACGCCCGAACGCCTGTTTTATAACGATGTGTGGAGTTCCGCCGACGGCGTACACTGGGAGTGTCATACCCGGAAGGCCCCGTGGATGCCCCGCCAGTACCACGATGTGGCGGTATTCGACGGCAAAATGTGGGTAATGGAAGGCTGGAACCAGGAGAACCGCAATGACGTCTGGTACTCCGAAGATGGTATCATGTGGCACGAGGTGCCCGGGACGCCGTGGAAGCCCCGTCATGCCGCCAGCGTGTTCGTGTTCCAGAACGCACTGTGGATGGTTGCCGGTAACAACATGGAACCCGACGTCTGGAAACTGGAGCGGGTAAAAGGAGATACGGCATGCAAACCTTGATGATATTCATGTGCCTGGCACAGGTCCTGGGCACGCCCGTGGATAGTGAACCCGTCAGTAAAACCATTGCCCAGGTGCTGAGAGAACCCCTGCCGCCGGAGGACCTTTCCTGCACCGTGACGGATACCACCATCGTCGTGACAGGACCGGTGTTCCGGTATACGGTGGACCGCGCCAGCGGCACCGTTTCCGGAGTGGAAGCGACACGGGACGGTGAGACGGTGGTGTCTCTGCGCGAGCCCGCCGCGCTGTGGCTCGATACCGCCAACCTGGCCAAGGTCACCGGCGGCCAAACGCAACTCCTTGAGGACGGGCCGGCACGGGTACTTCTGGAAACGAAGTGCCTGTGGATACCGGAACTCCCCTGTGTCGTACGCACCACCATTTACAACGATGGGGTGCTGGTATCCGAAATCACGGTGACACCGGGCACGGACGTCGTATTGCGCCAGGGACTGCGCCATGAGATCAACGCCACAGGCCGCTTCACCCACTATCTTCACAAGCGCCGCGACACCAACGGTCTGGATTGTTTCCAGGGGGCCCTTCCAGCGCCCGCGGAAACCGCGCGCATGAATACGCCCACTTCCTGCCTGGAGGCCTATAGTGACAAGGCGGCCCTGGCCCTGTTCACCGACATGGGCGACTTTTACCGGTCGCCTGCGACCCTGGATACGGCCACCCTCCACCGAACGGCTGATGAGGAGAATTCCCGTTCCCTGGCCCTGTGCCAGCATCTTATCCATGCGGGGGCCGAGGGCGATCCGTTTACCCTGCGTGCCGGTGAAGCCTTCACCTTCCGGGTCGGCCTGGCGGTGGCGCCCAACCGGCTCCCCCACCCGCGCCGGCGCGACCTGCGCATGTTTATCTGGGTGGGCGACGGTAAATCGCCCTACCCGTCAGACGAGGAAATCCGGGCCGCCGCCCGGCTCGGCTACACCCTGTTCCAGATGCACCGCCTGGGCCCTCCCGGTGAACCGCGCCCGCCCGCCGGAGAATTGGACCGGGTGTTGAAAACGGTGCACGACACCGGGATGCTGTTCATCTGGACTACCAATGCCGACCTGATGTACCGTCATGACCCGGTTGTCGCCAATATGGTCGCACTCGGACAGTGGGCGCGCTGGCAGGGATTCAACTACGGCGGCCAGTACAAGGCAACCATGGACGGTTTTTGTGATACCCTCGCCACCTGTCTCGCCTCGCCCAACGGCCTGGCCGACTATCGGATAGACTGCGACCGGCGCATGCTGCAGCGGTATCCCGTGGACGGGATGTACATTGACGACAACCTGGCCTACGAGAACTGCACCCTGTGGAAGGAACACGGCCATCCCCAACAGGTGTATGACTGCCTCATTGAATTGCACGAGATGAACTGGCGGCGGCGGCAGGCGCTCAGGGAGGGATGCCTCCACGCCGTGCTGATTGACCACAGCAGCCACGCCTTTGTGCTTCCCGTAATCGCGCCCTTTGACAGCCATCTTTTCGGCGAAGGCTATTCCTTTCCTTCCGTCGAACTGTTCCGGGACACCTTTGGCTCCTATGAAAACATGTACGCCCAGGGCTGCCTGTGGGCAGGCGACAGTGAAACCACCCGCTGTGCCGTGCAGACGGCCTATGCCTTCGACCTGCTCACCGGCGGCGGCCAGTACAGTTACCTGGACTGGCGGCTCTGGCCGGATAAGTTCCCCTATGCCTCCGGCGTTGACACCAACGAACCCCTGTTCATCAGAACCTACAACCTGGCCCAGTATTATTTCGGCATGTATGAGACGGAATTTACCGGTTCTCTGGCCACCACCACTCCCGGTACCTATGCCGCCCTGTACCACAACCGGGTCTGGAACGACGCCCTCGTAGTACTGGCCAACATGACAGATGCCGAAGCGGTTTGTTCCCTGGCGGCTCCTAATGAAACGGCCGTGCGGCTGCAGTCCGCCGGACCCGTGCTCTATTACGACGTTCATCAACGAAGCATCGTCAGGAATCCGGAACAGGCGGAACAAACACCCTTTGAAGCCGTGCCCTTGCGTCCTTATCAGACCCGCCTGTTTTATCTGCGCCCCGCGCGGGACGCCTCCCCCCTTCACCTATGGGGCGGGAAACGTCTTGCGGAAACGTGGGACGCCGCTTCCGGCACACGCTCCCTGCTGCTTCAGGGCCCGGAAGGCCTTGAAGACTGGGTCGTGCTGGATGCGGGCGGCAACGCCCCGGGCCAGGTCCGTGTCAACGGCGAACCCGCGTCCTTCTTTCATGATGCGAAGCAAAACCTCGTCTTCGGCAAGGTACGCTTTGGGCGGGAACCCCTCCTCCTTGAAGCCCGCCGCGATCCCGCCGCAGGCCCGAATGCAACAGGCATCCTTCCTGAACAAGCGATTCCCCCGGATGAGATCAACACGTTCTATCTTCCTCGATAGACACTCAGGACCGTTTTGCTGACACATACTGATGCTTGGCTTTGCCAGGGCGTAAAGCCGGAACTCACATCCACCGCAGGTTTCTACCGACGGCCTGTAAAACGGTCGTCCGCGGTCCCTGCGGACCGTGCCCATACGCCGGAACCTCAACGAAAAACCAGATGCCATCGTCATTCTCATGAAGGCGGGAATCCTGTGCCCAAACGCACAGAAATTGGAAGTCTTCCGGATTCCGGCCTTATTCGTGACGCGTGCCTCATCGAGAAAAAACCGGAATGACATGGTCCGGCACGTTCTACAGTGTTTTTTGTGGCGGCATCCAAGCGACCGCCATCATGACACCGGGAGTTGATTTGCAGGACGAGGCGGGAACAACCACGCGAAACCCATTGGAAAAGCCCCTGCCCTCCGGATAAATAAAGAAGCGCTTTGCCAGGCGGAGATCCCAAAAGCCGTCGAACCAGGAGGCACCGCGCAACACGCGATAGGACGACCTCGGGGAATCCACCCAGGCACTGCCATCATCTGGCGCCCCCCTGTAAGAACCATGCCAGTCATCCTCGCACCACTCCCACACGTTGCCCGACATGTCGTGCAGTCCCCAGGCATTGGGCAGTTTCAAGCCCGTCTCCTTTGCCCCGCCGGGTGTATTATTTTGCAGGGACCAGGCGTAATCATTGCACACGGTGTAGTCTGGATCATCGCCCCAGTAAAAGCGCGTAGTCGTGCCTGCACGGCAGGCATATTCCCACTCCGCCTCCGAGGGCAACCGGATGCCGTGGCCCGGATGGGCGGCGTTGAACTTTTCCAAAAACCCGTTCGTTCCCCGGATATCGGCCCAGGATATGTTATACACGGGGTAGTTATCACCCACACCGTGCATCGACGCGGGATTGTTCCCCATGATGGCCCGCCATTGACCCTGCGTGATTTCGTACTTGGACATCCAGAACCCCTCGGCGAAGGTGACCTCATGCAGGGGTTCCTCCCCGATTGCGGTACTTTCCTGCTCGCCGGGGTACCGCCCCATGTTAAAACTGCCCGGCGGGATCCAGCAGAAGATGATGCCGCCGAATTCGCGTTCCATGCCCGGGTACAGGCCGCCCTGCAAGCGCACACGGGCCTGTTCGATAAGCCCGGTGACGCCGTCCTTCGCGAAGTTCCACACGAACCAGCGGCCCGCGCCCGGCGCCACGTCCTTGTTCGCGTCGCCGGTCACGGTGTTCATGTAACGCGTGAAGGTCGCGCCGCCGTCCGCGGAGAACTGCCCGATGACATAGGCGGGTTCGTTATCGCTGGTGGCGAGGTCGTAGGTGATCTTGAGGAAGGCACCCTGTTGTTCCGTCACCACGTTGGACACGGTCACCACCTGTTCGGGCGTTTCGACTCCAATCAGCGCTTCCCCTTCCCCCTCGCCTTCCTGACTGAAAGCACACCATGCACCAAATGCCAGAAGAAGTACCACTGCCGTGATACCATTTGTTCGAGTAATCATCACTTGCCCTTTCCTTACGCTTACCGCTGCATTGCAGTTTATGTCCCCTGGATATTGCACCTTCTCAGGCACGTTAGTAGAGTTTACTTTAGTGACCAAGAAAAATGCAAGAGCACCAGCCTCGTCATTTTTGTTTTTGTATTGATTTTGGGCACCTGACAAAAGGGATGCCGGATGTACAGCTATTCTCGAGTAAATCAAGGGACACCCGGCAGGCAGCCCTGTGTTTCTTTACTACCAACATAATCCGCCTTCATGGTATCATTTGAGATACACGGTGGTTGTCGCCGGGGGACGCTTTCAAACAACGCTGGAGAACGCAGCAATGAACGCCATTAATCCTGAAATCTTTCGAGAATATGACATCCGCGGTATCGTGGGTGAAAATGCGGACATCAATGCCGCCGTTATGGAACGGCTGGGCATGGCCTATGCCGCCTACCTGCGCGGTAAGAAGAAATACAATACGGTGGTAATCGGTCGCGACGGGCGCCTGTCCGGTAAAGAGCTTGCCGCCGCCGTCATAGACGGGGTTACCGCGTGCGGCATCAATGTGATCGATATCGGCATGGTCCCCACGCCGGTGCTGTATTACGCATTGAACACGCTGGATATTGACGGGGGCCTGATGTTGACCGCCAGCCATAATCCCAAAGACTATAACGGGATGAAGGTGGCCGTAGGCAATACCACCATCTACGGGGAGGAAATACAGAAACTGGGCGCACTCGCGCAACAGGGCAAGTTCCCCCTTTCCGGGAAGACCGTGACGATTACCCGGATGAACCTGTTCGACAAGTACATGGCCCGCATCCGGCGGGGCATTTCGCTGAAACGCCGTCTGAAGGTGGTGGTGGACGCCGGCCATGGCGTAGGCGGGCTCCTTGCGGTACCCTTGTATGAATCCCTGGGCTGCGAGGTTATCCCGTTGTATTGCGATGTAGACGGCAATTTCCCCGATCATCATCCGGACCCGACGAAAAAGGAGAACCTGCTCGCCCTGATCCGGGCCGTGAAGAAGCACCGGGCCGATATTGGCATTGCCTTTGACGGCGATGTGGACCGCCTCGGCGGCTGCGACGAGCAGGGCAACATGCTGCCGGGCGACCGGCTGCTCACCGTGTTCGCGCGGGCCATCCTCCAGGACAAACCGGGCGCAACCATCATGGGCGAAGTAAAATGCAGCCGCAGTTTCTACGAAGACGTGCCCAAACATGGCGGCAAGGCCATCATGTGGCGCACCGGCCACTCGCACATCAAGGCGGCGATGAAAAAATATCACGCCCAATTGGCCGGCGAGATGAGCGGCCACATTTTCTTCAAGCACCGCTGGTATGGTTTTGACGACGCCATCTACGGCGGCGCGCGGCTCCTGGAACTGCTGGCCGCGGAGGACAAGCCCTTGAGCGCCCATTTCTCGGATATCCCGGAACGGTTCAGCACGCCTGA
>JAKLHG010000132.1 GCA_022710255.1 Candidatus Hydrogenedentota bacterium | reverse complement strand
CGACCAGGGACTGGGATTCGCCATTCCAATCAACCGTGCCCGTCGTGTTGCGGAAGAGATTATCCAGTATGGACGGCGGCGCAATCCCTGGTTGGGATTCCGGGGCGAGGCACTCGGCGCCCTGCAGCCACAAACCCTGCAACGCCTGAATATTCAGATTGAAGCCGGCGTGCTTGTAACGGAAATCCTGCGCACATGCCCCGCGTACAAGCAGGGGCTGGATGTGGGTGATATTATTTACGCGGTCAACGGCGAGCCCGTCGAACACCCGCTGGATATAGACTTCATTAACTGGGGCCTCTTTATCGGGGACCAGGTAGAAATCGACTTTTACCACAACGGCGCCAAGGAAAAGATCCGTTTTCCCGTGGAAGAGGTCAGTCCACCCGAACAGTAAGGGCCTGCCGCCGGCACGTGAATAATGCCCTACGATGCGTTGTGCGCAAAAGGACCGAGATAAGGTATATTGCTTGTTTTTCGCATCCGTTACCTGTTAGTATCTTGTAGGTTTTAGGTACGGATATGGGCGACTACAAAACAGGACAGGGCAAACTACTTTTGGGAGAGAATTCCAGATGCGTCAATTGATTTGTTTCTTTGCTGTTGCGGCACTTCTCGCAGCCGGAAGCGTCCAGGCGCAGTGGACGTGGACCCCTCAGACAGGACGTTTCGTAAACCTGAAACGCATGCCCAAGGAAACTGCGGAATTGCAGTTGGAATATGCGCGCAGCCTGATGCTTTCCGGCGATTATCGGAAGGCGCTGCGAGAATCAGAGAAGTTCTCTGAATATTATGGAACCGATGAACTGGCCGATGATAACCAGTTCCTGCGGGGAGAAATCCTGAAGGCCCAGGGAAACTACATGGAAGCCTCCTCCGCATTTCAACAACTGATTGCGGCCTATCCGGATTCCGACCGCTATGATGCTTCGGTCGAGAACCAATATGACATTGGTGACCGGTATTACCAGCGCGGGGAACAACTTGCGGGGAAGAAGTGGCGCCTGTTCCGCAACCGGCCTTATAAACGGGCTGCCGACGTATACAGCATGGTGGTGGACAACCAGCCCTTCAGCCCTGCCGCGGCGGAGGCGCAATATAAAATCGGTTTGTGCCATTACGCCCGGAAACAGTATATCGACGCCGCCTTTGAATACCGGCGCGTGGTGGAAGATTATTCCGATTCCGACTGGGTGAACGAGGCCTCCTTCGGCCTGGCCATGTGTTACTACAACGCGGCCCTATCACCCGCCTACGACCAGACGCCGAGTGAATTGGCGGTGACTGCCATCGATGATTTCGCCGCCCGGTTCCCGGAGGACGGTCGTACGGCCGAATTGAAGGAAAAACGCACGGAAATGCGCGAGTCCATTGCGGCACAGCGATTGGAAACGGCCCGGTTCTATGAGCGCCGCCGTGAATTTCCCGCGGCGAAGCTGTATTATGAATTGTTGGCAAAGGAATTCCCGGACACGGAATCCGGCGCCGAGGCTCTTTCATGGCTGGAAAATAACAGCGGTGTTATTCATGCCGGGGACAAATACAAAAGCGGGACGTAGGCTTTGTCATGACAGGTTATACTTGCCGATTTCTCCTGAGAACCGCAGACGTTAAAGCGGTGTTACTTACGGGGCTGACGTTGTTTCTGGCCGGGTGCGGCTATACGACACAAAGTTCGCTGGACCCCATGTACCAGTCCATATCCGTTTCCCCTTTCTATAATGAGTCGGCGGAGTATGACCTGCAGGCCCCTCTCACCAACGCTCTGACCCGGAAATTCATTACCGACGCCCGGCTGCAGGTTGTTGCCCCGGAAGAGGCCGATCTGCTTCTGGAAGGGGTAATCCTCGACTTCCATCGTAAAGGGCTGACTCATGACGCCCGCGATGAAGCCACCCAATCGTTGCTGGTCGTTACCGCGGCGGTCCGCCTGACGGACCTCAAGAGCGGCAAGGTACTCTGGGAAGAGCCCCTGATGGCCGGGGAAACCAGTTTTTACACCCGCGCGGCGGGATTGTCCTCCGACCGCTTGCGGGGAAATGCCGAGGTCTATCTTGGAACCGTGCGCTCCTTCGCCACAGAGGAGGAAAATCGCGCGGCATCCGAAGCACTCGAACAATTGGCGTCAGACATCTGCCTCCGCGTTGTGGAGCCTTGGTAAATGATTCTCAACATTGTTGAGTTCACGGAGGGCATCGGGCGCAGCCCCCTGCCGTCTACCATCCTTTTCGGTCCGGGAACGGCTCCCTTCGGCAAAGAGGATTTCGAGCCGTTCCTTGTGGAACGTGCCCTGGAAAAAATCCTTGCCGCCTATGTGGATCCTTCGCTCCGCGATTTTGCGTTCAGCATTTTTTACGCGGAAGAAACGCCGCCTGGCATCGTGGCCGAGGAGGCGCTCACCACGCCGTTTCTTGCGGAAAGACGCGTTATCCTGGTCCGTAATGCGAATGTCTACATGGCCATCGCGGCAGGGAAACGGTCCCCTCTGCAACCCCTGGTCCAGTTCATTGAAAATCCGCCGGATACAGCCACGCTGCTGCTGGTGGCCCCCGCCATAAACAAGGCACGGCAACTGTATAAAGCCTGCTCGCAACACGGCCTGGTCGTGGAATCCCCGCAACTGACCGATTCCGCTTATGGCGCCTGGATAAGGAAGCAGGTGGAAGAGAAAGGCAACAAGATTGGAACGGGCGCCGTTACCCTGCTGATGGACCGCGTGGGCGCCCGAATGGATGAAATGCATAACGCCATCAACCTGGTCTGTAATTATGCGGGAACCGGCACGGCCATCACGGATGACCACATCCGCGCTGCCAGCGGTGATGTGGCGGAAGCGACCGTATGGGCGTTAACCGACGCTATTGCCGCATCCAATCCCACGGCGGCCCTGGAAGCCCTCCATGACTTGCTGGGCATGAACAAAAGCCCGGACGAAATTATCGGCACCATCAACTGGCTCCTGGAAAACGCCTACCGCGCCCATCCCCAAACCCCCATGAAAGTCGGCAAGCCTTTCGTCGAACGCAAGGTCACGCCCCTGGCCCGAAAATTCACGGAAAAACGACTGATAGACGCCCTGGCTTTATGTACAAAGACCCATTTTACCTTGAGAACCACCGGGAGTGATGCCCGCCTCCAACTTGAACTCCTCATCATCAAACTGGCTGCAGCCAAGAAATAATGCCCTCCCGCCCCATTCCTCCCTGCGATATTCCTCCCTCCGGCAAAGCCCGTCAGAACTTCCCAAACCCGGTCTACGGTGAAGTCATTCACACTTGGTACACTGCTGTGCCTTATTGTCGGGCTGAAGGGCTATTGCCGTAGATGAAGAAACGGATTTCGCGGCAATGGGCGTTACCTGAAATACGGTTTTGGGTACCATTCAGGTCGGCGTTTAATCCAATAACGTTTTCAGCCTGCATCGTAACCTAAAACATGCATCTTTTCTGGTGAAATGCAAAGTTGCATCAGGCCCCGGGAAAGAGTAAAATTAAATTCATTACTATTTTGGTATGAATAACCGGGGTGGTAGTGCTTTGCTCCCCAAGGGCTGCGGGAGTGAATTTATTTCCTTTCCGGTTATGTTTGTACCGGGCTGATGGTGGTATCGTGAGTTTCTTCAACTATCACCATACAAAAGCGTTCTTGTCTATGTTTGGGTTTCATGTATAGCGCGCTTTTCTTAGATGAGTCAAAAGATATGGTTGTATTTAAACCAGGGTTCTGCATAAAGTACCGCAGGCCGGAAACGCTTATCTTCCAACGCTTACGATATTTTTTTGCAGGCGGCAGGGCTTCAGAACTATACCGGGGTCGGGGTTAAAGACTGGACCAATCGACCCTTGAGCTACCTTAAAGCCCTAAAGGTCGAACAACAGGTGGACTTTGAATGAGGCTGCTTCAGTATAATCGGTTCTTTTTTCTTTCTGTAATTGCCGTATCTTGTCTGATGACCATCCCCGCAATTGCAGAAACGGCCTATTTTACGGCTCAAGTCGGGGCGGACATGGTAACAGTTGCTGCGGAAATGCGGCAGTCGGACAGCAGGGCCTATGTTTCCTTGGATGAAATCATGGATCAAATCCGTGGCATTGTCGCACTTCAACCGGACCGTATTCAGGCTAATTGGGGAGATAAGACGGCGGTGCTCAGCGCCAACGATACAACAGTACGGCTTGCGGGTGACACCTTTTCCCTGAATTACCCCGTGCTCCGTGGAAAAGACAAAGTATATATCACGCTTTCGGATGTTCCTTCCTTTTTCTCTTCAGCCTATGGCCTTGCCTTTTCCCGTGCGGCACAAACGGAAGAGGTTAAAGCGGTGGACCTCCCCCCCCTTGAGTATGAAGAACCAGAACCAGAAATACTCGAAGATGCGCTTTTAACCCCGCTTGGGGAAACGCCGGACGATGCTGAAACTCCCGCGCTGAACGAGGGAGAAGGTGAAACCGCGGAAGAGGACGGGGAAGTAGAGGAGGAAGCCGCCTCTTCGGAAGGCGCCCCGGAAGATACCCTGGACGATACCGTTGAACCCCCGCCTGCGGACAGTCATTTCGACATGTCCGTATTTTCCGAGGTTGGCGGAAAGATTGTGCTGGATCCCGGGCACGGAGGTGACGATACCGGCGCCATAGCAGGGAATAACATGAATGAGAGCGACATGGCGCTCGCTGTCGCCCTGCGTATCCGTGAGATACTCGAAAGAGAAACCGATATTGACGTCATCCTGACCCGGGAGGAAAACACGGACGTTTCCCTGAATAACCGCCAGGCCATCGCGGGAAAAGCGGATGGTTCGCTGTTCTTGAGTCTGCATGCCGGTTTTTCCGCAACACCCCGCGCCCAGGGTATCTCTATATTTATGGATGAAGAAGCCCCGGCTTCGGAAGAATCCCTTTCCGAAGCGGAAAAGCAGCGGCGGGAGAAACGCCAAGGCCTGGCTGGAAAAGCCGGCATCTATGGATACCGCCTGGCACAGGCGTTGGGTGAAAATTCCGCTCTGGGCACGGTTATTGTGCGGACTTGCCCCCTGGTACTACAGCGCGAAATCGGTATCCCGGCCGTCTTGATGGAAATTGCCTATCTGAGCAATATTGACGCTGCCACCTTGTTGAGTGAAGAGGAATACCAGGCACAGGTTGCATTGAATCTTGCGTGGGTTATTGCATCGGCCATAAAACAGGACAAAGCGCCCAATGATCTATAACAGCGAAGTCGTAACGATTCTTTTCACGTGCAGGAGCATAGCATGAAGGCGACCCGGAAGACATTCATATTACGGCGATTCGGACTGCTGGTCTGGGCGTGGGCAACCCTGATACTCTGCGTGGTCCTTGTCCTGCTGGTCAACCAGATGCTTCGTGAAGGCCGAAATCCCCTGTCTGAAATAAAAGGCGCGACCGATATGCTCCCGGAAGATGCCGCGAATATCCAGAACGCGTCCGAGTCTTTGGGTACGCGCGAGATTGTTCTGTTTTTTGCGGGCGACACGGGGCGGGTGCTTGATTCCGAGACCGCTGTGATTGAGTACAGTCCGCGAACGGTGGAGAATTGCCGTAAAGCGCTTCAGTTGCTGGTGGCGGGCCCGAAACAGAAGCATCTGTTCCCGTTGATGCCCGAAGACGCGCAGGTCCGTGGCGTCTATCTTCAGTCTAATGGCGAGCTTGTGGTGGACTTCTCCACGGAAACGCTTCTGGCCCTGCACCGCCCCAGGAGCGCGGAAATGGAAGCATTAATGGCCTTTGGTGTCGTGAATACCCTGATGCAGCCCGACCTGCAGAGTGAAGACAGCCAGCAAGTGAAACAGGTCCGCTTCCTTTTTGACGGCAGCGCCGCACAAGAAATATTTCCCGTGCACCTGGATTTGAGTGATCCCCTGGTACAGGACATGCGGTGGGTACAGGCGGGATACAAATGAAGACACGGTCCAATATACAGGCCTCCATCGGTATCTTTGATTCCGGGGTGGGTGGCCTTACCGTGTTCCGTAGAATCGAACAAGCCCTGCCCCGTGAATCCCTGGTGTACTTGGGGGACACGGCACGGGTGCCGTACGGCTCCAAATCAGGGGCGACTGTTGTGCGCTATGCGAAAACCTGCGCGAAACTGCTGCTCCAGCGCGACATCAAAATGCTCGTCGTCGCCTGTAATACCGCCAGCGCATACGCTCTGGACGCATTGCGCGACAATCTGGACATTCCGGTCATCGGCGTCATTGAACCAGGGGCCAAGGCGGCCTGCCGGCATACGCAAACGGGACGCGTCGGCGTCATCGGCACTCGCGGGACCATCAGTACGGGAAGTTATGAAAAAATAATACGGCAACTGCGCCCCGATTGCCTGGTCTATAGCAAGGCATGCCCCCTTTTTGTGCCGTTCGCGGAGGAAGGCTGGACCAGCGGTCCGGCCATTCATGAAATTGCGGAAACCTATCTTGGTGACCTGTTGAAAAATGAAATTGACACGTTGGTGCTGGGATGCACCCATTACCCCCTCCTGTCTGATGTGATTGCGGAAGTGGCAGGGGAGGCCGTAACCCTTGTGGACAGCGCCGGGGAAACCGCCCGGGCCGTTGCGGCCACCCTGGAGGCGTCGGGGCTTGTCAATACCGCAGTGGCGCGTGGAACCCTTTCCTTCTTGGTCACCGACGGGCACACCCATTTCAGGGAAATGGGTGAGCAATTCCTGGGGCATCCTCTGGACACGGTGGAATGGGTGGATGTACAGGAAATCTGACAAGACCGACCTGGAGCACGGAAATGAAATACAGGCGACATGAAGAGACGAAACAGCGGGAAGATTCCTCTCCCGCGTTAAGTACGCCTCTGATTGCGGTGGCCGCACTTACTGCCATGGCCATTTCTCTGTTTGTGTCTTTCTCCCTGTTCTTGGCAGCCCTGGGGTATTACCGGATACAGCCTCATTACCTTGCGTATAGACCCTCCGCGCCCCCAGGCGGGTGGAATCGTCCCGAAATTCACGCCGCGCCGGACGGGCGCCAGTCGGCCATGGAAACAGATGAATCCCGCAGGAGTTATGCCGCCGGTATCCATAATGGCGTGGTGGAAGCCTTTCTCGCCGCCCCGCGTCTGGGCGAACATCGTGATGATGCCATCATTCGCCCCTTTTCTTATTCGGCAGGCGGCATCCGACTTGCCAATGCTATGCGTCCCCTGTTGGCCGTCGCCTTGGGAAACAACTCCGGAGACCGCCTGTTTGATTTGGCCACGGCTGCCTTGCCCGTGCCCCGTCAGGTCGTCACGGACTGCCGGCTCTGCGATTTGATATACGGAATCGTCCTGCGCCACGGCGTGCCCGAATCCGCGGTGACTGTAGAATATATTCAGCCCTCAATACTGCACAGGAACATCATCACCCGTATTACCGCGTTTCTGACCGCAGCGCAGACCCCCGAAATTCTCAAGCAAGCCATCGAATGCGCCCTGCAGGGAACCGGCATCACCATAAACAAGCAGGTACTGTCGGCTCAAAGAACCCTGCTTCAGGCCCATTATGCGAATACCCTCTGTGTAGAGCTGTTATGTGTCATCCCCGCGCCGGAAAGCGTCATTCCGGACATACCGCAGCCGCCAGTCCCCACCTCGGACCGTACCGCCATCACCGGAGTTCCGAATGCACCATCACCAGAAACAGAGGAACAAGATACTGAAGACCCGCAGGCGGTTCCCGGGGGCGCCTCGGGCCCGGCTCCGGAGGGTTCCGATACGGCGACATCTGATAATGAAGCCGAAGACCTTTGCCCGGAAGGTGAGGTGCCCATTATCGGGTATGTGGCAATTATCCTGGATGACGGCGGCTACGGCGGTGATGAACTGGAACGCGTTTTAAGCCTGGACAACCGACTCACGCTTGCTATTCTGCCGGACACGCCTTTTGCCCGGGAAACCGCGGAACGGGCAACGGAAAAAGGGTTTGAAATTATTTTGCACATGCCGATGCAGTCGGGCAACGGCGGTAAAAACCGTTTCCCGGGAGAACTGCAGGTGACGATGACCAAAGAACAAATCCAGCAACGTGCCCGGGAATGTATCGCCCAGTTTCCTGAGGCTGCTGGCGTCAACAATCATACGGGAGGGTTGTTTACCACCTATGCGGAGCAGATGGGTTGGTTTCTGGAAATCGTACAGCAGGAAGCGATGTATTTCGTTGACAGCCGCACGGTGGGAAGCAGCCGCGCCTACGACAAAGCGATAGAAATGGGTATCCCCTGTGCGAGCCGCGATGTTTTTCTGGACCACAATAACAGCATCTCCGAAGTGCGCAAGCAATTTAACGAACTGATGGCGCAGGCCAAGCGGAACGGCTGGGCGGTCAGTATTGGCCATTTCCGACCCAATACCATAACCGTATTGGCGGAAGAACTTCCAAAACTGGCGGCACAGGGGATTGAACTCATCCCCATGTCGGAGATGGTCTGGTGAGCCTTATCCTGGGTATAGAGACTTCATGTGATGAAACCGGTATTGCCGTGGTCAAGGACGGCTGTGCCGTGCTTTCCAATGTGGTCATCTCCCAGATTGACACCCACCGTGCCTTTGGCGGTGTGGTGCCTGAAATTGCCTCCCGCATGCATACCGAGGTCATCTATCAGCTTACCCAACGCGCCCTGGAGGAGGCCGGGCTTTCCTTCGCGCGGGGTTCCGCGCCGGTAGATGCCATCGCCGCCACGTTCGGGCCTGGGCTGATGGGCTCTCTCCTGGTGGGCCTCAGTTTCGGACGGGCCGCGGCCTCGGCCTGGCATGTCCCTTTTCTGCCCGTCCATCATATTGAAGGACACCTTTTCAGTGCATTCCTGGGAGAGCGGCGTCCTGAATATCCATTTCTGGCCCTCGTTGTAAGAGGCGGCCATACCCAAATCATCCGCTGCCAGAAACCGCATCAGTACC
>JAKLHG010000131.1 GCA_022710255.1 Candidatus Hydrogenedentota bacterium | reverse complement strand
AATGTCGCCGTCAACAGGGCCATGCTCAACCAGGTGCCCGACCATGACCGCATCGGATACACGGCCATATGGACCGTGTCCACGGCCCTGGCGCTGGGGATTACCCCTGTGGCGGCCGGCTTTCTCATTGAGCATTACGGCATGTGGGGGTTTCGCCTTTGTTTTCTGTTTTCGGGATTTACAACCACCCTGGCGGGATTCCTGTATCTTTTCTTGATTCATGACCGTTCCTTATCCGGAAAAACATGGTTCCACCTGTTGAATCCCGTTTTACCTCTGCGGACGGCAGGCAGGATATTGTGGATCACCCTCGGCCTTCACGAAAGCAACCGTCCGGTTTCGTCCACAGATGAATCCCGCCCCTCTTCCTGAGGAGTGTCCGTGCCGGGTGTTATAGAGTTGTTTTACGCTCAGGATGTGGAGAAATTCCATGTCCACGTCCCCCGGCAGGGCATATCCTCCGATGGAAGCCTATACATGAAATTCAGTGTCATTCTTCAAAACGTCCGTCAGAGTACCCACCTTTGGGCGGAGTGGAGACTGCAATTTTGGAACGAGTTGCGGTGAGTCTATTGTTCTTTCTGAAACCCCGAAAATGGGTATCCATTTACGAAGCAGCCTGCTGTTTATTTTGAGACGCCTTCTGGTATAGTGAGCCGGGCGGTTAATTTCTTTTGATATGTCTTCTACAAGTTCAGACTTCCTGATCCCGTCACATCTTTTCAATGATTCTTCGGAGTCCCGTCTGGCACTTGTTTTGAAGACCTCTTTGTATAAGCCGCAAGAAATGGACAGACAACGAAATAGCCAATTGCAGGAAAAGGCGTGGATTCTTCGTTGCGGATGGCTATTTCGTCATCAGTCCCTTTTTGCTCCGTCTTTTTTATTTGTTTACCAGTGCCATGCGCATTTCTGACGGGCTCAGGAAATCTGAAGTTGGGAACGATAGACATAACGTGCAGGTGGGCCGTATCCTGTCCGCCCTTGAGAAAAGAAATCTGTTGGAAGAAACGCTGATCATGGTCATTGCCGACCACGGCGATATGCTGGGAGACCACCACCATTGGCGCAAGACCTACGCCTACGAAGGTTCGGCGCGCATACCGTTCCTGGTTCGCTGGCCGGAAAGCATGCTTCCCGCCCCGAGGGGACAGATACGCCCGGAACCCGTGGAATTGCGCGACGTGTTGCCCACCTTGCTGGACGCGGCGAATGCCGGAGGCGCGGAAGGCATGGACGGTAAAAGTATCCTGCCCTTGTTGCGCGGCGGTTCAGAAGGGTGGAGGAGTTTTATCGACATCGAGCACGATGTCTGTTATGACAAAACGAATCACTGGAGCGCGGCAACCGACGGTCGGGTAAAGTATATCTTCAACGCCTTCAATGGTGAAGAGATGCTGTTTGACCTGGAGAAAGACCCGGGAGAATGCGTGAATCTGGTCGGACAGGCGGAACATACAGACGTCCTGTCGGAATGGCGTGGCAACCTGGCCGCGCACCTGGAAGAACGCGGCGATGCCTGGGTAAAAGAGGGACGGCTGCAACTGCGCCCGGAGTCCATCCTGTATTCGCCCTTGTACCCGGCGCCGCCAAAGGCGGCTTCCTGAAGAAACGCCCCGTTTCCAGCCGGGCAGGCGGTATTCAGGGTTCAGGGAAACAGATAGTCAATAAGCGCGTCGGCTTCACCAAAGTCGGGGATCAGCAGGTCCGCGCCGGCGCGCAGCAGCCTCGGGCGCTTGGAGTCGTCCCAGCCGGTGCCGCGTTTCTCGTCGGAGCAAACCCCCAGCGCGATGCCGCCCGCATCCTTGACGTTCCGCAACTCTACGGGCCCGTCCCCGATGGCAAGCACTTGCGGCCCCCGCAGCCCGTGTTCCCGGATAATGTCCCGGATCACTTTTTCTTTGGAATATTCCTCAACGCTGGGCAACGCGCCCCAGATCTCTACGAAGTACTGGTCCACGCCCAGGCACTTGGCCTCATTGCGGACATCGTCGCGGTCCGTGCCACTGAACACATACAAGACCGCCTCTTTTTGCGAGATCAGGTCGAGAAACCGGCGCACGCCGCGTATCAAAAAATCGTCTACGTTCTTTTTCCCCGACTTGATTTCGGCGATGCGCGCGTTTACCGGTTCCATCAGCCGGTCGTTATAGACCTGCTTGTATTCCAGCGGCGTGCGCACCTTATGTTCCGGAACCAGCCCGTGTTCACGCACCATCTGTTCGAGGCGCTGCATCTGGAAAATGGTCTGGATGCCCGTCGTCTCATCAATCATGCGGTCGACTTCCTCGATGATTGCGGGGGTGGGCTGCGTATCGCCGCAGATCATCTCCACGCAGACGGGCGCCATAATGCGCTGCCACCCTTCGCGAAGGCGGCTGATGGTTCCGTCAAAATCAAACAGCACATGCCTGATCTTGCCGCGTTCAAATTCCTGGATGAGTTCAATATCCGTTTCCGGCAGGGTGGTTCGCGTCATGGGTTTGCTATAGCTCCTTCCATAGTGGATGCGGGATTTTAGTACCAGCGGCTTTTCCCGTTGACACGATGGTATTGGATATTTCCGACGGGGAAAGACGGGGATGCAAGAACATGGTCTTATGGTAAATACCCTGACGGATCAAAATCAACTTGACCCCGACGCGTGCCCGACCGCTGTTTACACTGGGACTGTACAGGACAGGGTTCTATTATCTCAAAGACCATGAACGGCGGTGATTGGCGCCGTTGCTATCGGCCTGTGTACAATAGACGGCATCATGCAGCATTTCTTATGCCTTCCGGAAGATAATGACTTTTTGGCGGCGCAATGGCTCCGGGAATGCCCCCGCGGCAATACTGTGCGTCTGATTTACGCACCGGGGATGGAAGCCCACGCCGACGCGCTGCGGCGTGCCTTTTCCGTGATTGTTCGGACCGATGCGCTGAACAATTTACAGGAAGAGACGCTCGAACTTTCGGACACGGGTGCCGCGCGTGTTACCCTGCCGCTGACGCCGGACGAATTTCCACTTCGTTATCAGTTCCCGGTGCGCGTACCCGACTATCGCGCCCAGGTACCTCTGCTGCGGGACTTATGGCGGCTCGGTTTTCGTGAGATGGAAATTTATCAGTCGGGTGGATCACGGGTATTGCGCCTGCCGCACATGCCCCACGAATTTGAAGGGTGTCATGCGGGCCGACGCTGTTTCATCGTCGGAAATGGACCGAGCCTGAACCAGATTGATATGACCAAACTGGCCGGCGAGATTGTCTTCACGGCCAACCGGGGGTATCTGGGTTTTGAACACTGGGGATTCACCCCGCCGTACTGGGGGGTGTATGATCCGCTCCAGATTGAACAGTACGGCACGGAATATGAGCAACACGTGCCGGATGCCTGTATCAAGTTCTTCCCCCTCCAATATTGGGCGCATCTGCGCGTAAGCAACGGGTGCCCCCTCTACTTGGATTGGCCCCGGTCGGCCTCGCGTGAATTCTCCACGACTCCGGACCGCATGTGCGTCGGCTATTCGGTGGTGTACATGCTGTTGCAGGTGGCCGCCATGATGGGCTGTAATCCCATTATTCTGGTCGGCCTGGACCACCGCTACCAATTGAAGAAACGGAACGGCCTCCTGCGGATGCTTCGGCTGGCCGGGCGCTGGACAGCCTGTAAGTATGATGATCGAGCCTGGTATCGCTGTGCCGAGGCCGCCTGGCGGGAATACTTCAAACTGCGCGGAAAGCGGATGACTGTACCCGCATCGCGGTTATGGAATGCCGGGGACGCCGGTGCTGCGACCCACTTCGACGCCGCCTATACGGCTGAACGAAAACAGTTTCTCATGCCGCGTCCCCAGGATGCCGAGGCGGATTATCGCTGCGCCCGCGCCTGGGCCGCCGCGCATGGCTTGGAAATCCTGAACGCCACGCCCGGTTCCGCACTGGACGTGTTTTCCATGGTGCCCTTCGACAGCCTGTTTCAATAAATGGAAGTTGCAGTTTGAAAAGCGGGTATAACGAAAGGACCCAAAAAGCCTAAAGTGCACAAAGGACGGGTACAACAGGAGCGCGTTACACTGTCCTTTTGGTCCTTTGGATCCTTTGATTCCCCCCTAAAAAACAGGCAACTGTTTTTTTTACGTTACTTCGTTTTCAGTTTAATGAGCCGCAGCATGGACGGGGGCGGGACTTCTTCCCTTGGCTTGTCGCGATTTTGCGACAGGGTCTCCCATTGCAGGAAATATTCTATCCCGTCTTCACCCGAGGCGCCGCTGTCCGTGGCGCGGCGTATTCCCATGCCTTCAACGGAGGATTCCACTTTCCCCAGTTCCGGCGGATAGGCGGGCGGCAGGTCCAGGGGCGACAGGACGCGCAGGTCTTTTTCATCGAGCAGCGAGGCGCCGGAGCCGTATTTCTTGTGATGGTAGGTCTGGCAAAGGGTGCCCTCGCCATGGGGGGAGATGCCCGACAGCCCGATTTCAAAGATGATTGTACCGCCGCCGCTGAATTCCCAGCGATAGTCCCAGTCGCTTGCCTGCTGGATGACCCAACGCCCTTCTTCCAGTCGTGCATTATAAATCTGGGTGTTGCCGTTTTCGTCGAACTTGTGATAGCTCACCACAGGCCGTTTCTGAGAATCAAAACCGATCTGTGTATTCCCGTTGATGATGCCGCCGTTCATGGGTACCGGGTCCACTATGGTTTCGGTGGTGGCGAGCGTAATGGGCAGGGTTAGCGGGACACCCGTGCCTGAGTACCAGGTATGCAGGTCGTCACTGACGGCGTAACACAGGTTATGATTGGTTTCGCACCGGTAGGTCTGTCGCCATACCCAGCATCTATGGAAGCGGCCGTCCGGCCCCTTGACCGGGCCCATACTATAGGCGTTGCGTTCCCCCTCACCGGAAGTCAGGGGCGTGTCGAGGAAACGGCCCCATTGCCCGGATTCGGTATCATACACATTATAAATATCTTCACCGTTACCGCTGCTGCCGTCCCGATAACAGAACAACAGTTCGCCCGCCGCGCCCCTCAAAAATTTAGGATAGGTGACCCGTTCTTCCCGCGTTCCCACCATGGGCAGCCGTTCGAAGGTGGCGATGTCCAGGGGTTCTTTCGTCCGGAAATAGACCAGGGGCTTCACGTGCATGTTTCCGCTCAGATGGATGTGATCTTTTTCGTCCACTGCCATCACGATGGAATTGTGGCTGTCCCACTGAACCTGTTCTGGAAGCAGGACCCGTTGCCAGTCCCCGGAATCCAAGCGTCGCTTTGCGACGGTCATCTTCCGGTCCGCATCATAAAAGGCCGCTAGCTGAATGTCCTTGTGCGTGTACAGGCAAAACCCGACGGGATGTCCCGACCAGACCGGGGCAATGTCGTGGGTTTCCACGATTTGGGGAATGGCGCCCGACAATAGTGACGCCAGCAACAGGTGCAAATAAGGCATGATAACGTCTCCTGAAAATACCTTTTTATAAAAAGGCTCTGATGTATGAATCAGTGTGGAAGGGGCAAATCAGATATGACGTGCGCTGATGTAACTATCGGACGGAGTCGGACAGTTCCGAATAGCGTCTCACCGGGCATTCAGGCGTACATAAGTTTTCCGCGGGGTTCCGGTATGGGGCGGCCCAATTCCCGCGCGGTCTCTATCCATTCCTGAATCACTATCTCCGCCTGTTGAACTGCTTCGACATAGGTTGCTCCGTCTGCCATGCATCCAGGAAGTTCCGGGACTTCGACAATATATGCGTTGTCGTTATCGCTCCAGTAAATGATTAGTTCATATTTACTCACGTGAAGGCGTTCCGGTTACTGAAGGCACAAACAGGACTTTATACTACAGAAATGCAAGGTAATAGCACAAATACAATTCGATACCCATCTTTGTGAGACAGCCATTGAACCTGCTTCCGCCGATAGGCCATACTTACCGGAGGTCTACAATGAGAAATTGAATATCAAAAGGAATATGCCATGATTCAAAAAGCCTTGGTTGTTTTTCTGTGCGTTTCTGTTTCGGCGATGGCGGCCGGACAGCAGACCTATGACGTGGTGGTATACGGCGGCACCTCCTCCGCGATTATTGCCGCAGTGCAGGCGGTCACTATGGGTAAAAGCGTTGTTGTGGTATCGCCGGACAAGCATCTGGGCGGCCTGACCAGCGGTGGCCTAGGCTTTACGGATACGGGCAACAAGGCGGTCATCGGCGGCCTGTCACGCGATTTCTACCACCGGGTCTGGAAACAGTACCAACGGGAGGAGGCGTGGCGCTGGCAGGAACGAGAAGCCTTCGGGAACCGGGGCCAGGGCGTGCCAGCCATGGACGGCGAGTACCGCACCATGTGGGTGTTCGAGCCCCACGTGGCGGAACAGGTCTTCGAGGAAATCGTGGCTGAATTTAAAATCCCTGTGCACCGGGATGAATGGCTGGACCGGGGAAAAGGCGTGGTCAAGGAGGGCAATCGCATTGTCTCCCTTACCACCCTGTCCGGCAATACCTACGCCGGCCGCATGTTCATTGACGCCACCTATGAAGGCGACCTCATGGCGGCGGCGGGCGTGTCCTATCATGTGGGCCGCGAGTCCAACACCCAATACGGCGAAACGCTGAACGGTGTACAGACGGCCAATGCGGTACACCACCAGTTTGAATCGTTTGTGGATCCCTATGTCGTGCCGGGCGATCCAGCCAGCGGGTTGCTGCCGCGCCTCCATGACGACGGCCCCGGCGTGGATGGCGAGGGGGACCACCGCGTACAGGCCTACAATTATCGGGTCTGTCTCACCACGGTTCCCGAAAACCGGGTCCCCTTTCCCAAGCCGGACAAGTATGATCCGATGCTGTATGAATTGTTGGGCCGTTACATTGACACAGGCTATCGTGACATGTTCGGGAAGTTTGACCTCATCCCCAACCTCAAGACGGATACGAACAACCGGGGTGCTTTTTCCACGGACAATATCGGCATGAACTACGAATACCCTGAGGCGTCCTACGAGCGGCGCCGCGAGATCCTGCGGGAACACGAAGACTACCAGAAGGGATATTTCTGGTACCTGGCCAACGACCCGCGTGTGGCGGAAGACGTGCGCTCCGAAATGTGCCAGTGGGGCCTGGCGAAGGATGAATTTTTGGACAACGGCCACTGGCCGCACCAGATTTACGTGCGCGAAGCGCGCCGCATGGTGAGCGATTTTGTGGTGACCGAACTGCACCTGCGCCGTATCAAGGAAACACCGCATCCTGTCGGCATGGGCTCCTACAACATGGACTCCCACAACACGCAACGCTACGTAGCCCGGGATGAGCAGGGTCGCGCCTGCGCGCGTAACGAGGGCGATGTGGAAATCAGCCCCGGCGGGCCCTATCCCATTGACTACGGCGCCATCATCCCCAAGGAAGCTGAATGTGCAAACCTGCTGGTGCCGGTATGCGTTTCATCGTCCCATATTTCCTTCGGCTCCATCCGGATGGAGCCCGTATTTATGATTCTGGGACAATCTGCGGCAACCGCTGCCGTGCTCGCCCTGGATGCCGGCGTGCCTGTGCAGCAACTGGACTATCAAACGCTGGCGGCACGGCTGCTGGCCGATGGCCAGGTACTGGAAACCGTTTTGGACGGCAAAACAAATGTAGACCAGAAAAAACTGCCGGGCATCGTCATTTACAACCCCCAGTCCGCGCGGGAAGGCAACTGGGGTATCTCGTCCTCCGTCCCGGGCATGGTCGGGCTGAACTATCTGCATGATGGTGGTCCCGGCAACGGTAAAGCAGAGGCACGCTACACGGTGCCAGTGCCCGCCCCGGGAATCTATGAAGTGCGCGTCAGTTATACACCCAATCCGAATCGGGCCACCAACGCGCTGGTTGAAATACACCATCGGGAAGGTAAAAGCGCCCAGCGACTGAACCAGCGGCAGGATCCGGGTCCGAACGCGCCGTTTGTTTCGGCGGGCAATTTTCTGTTCGATCAGGAAGCAGTAATTGTCATTTCCAATGCGGGCGCGGATGGGCATGTGATTGCCGATGCGGTACAGTTGCGGCCGATAACACCTTGAAGCACGGAAAAAAGAGTTGAAGTTTCAGAAAGGCATACCCCAGTGAAAGTCCTGCTTATCGCGGCCAATACGGAACAGATCAACATGCCGGTAATGCCGTTGGGGCTTGCCTGTGTGGCAGAGGCCGCCACGCAGGCGGGGCACACCACGGCCATGATTGACCTGATGGTGCTGCAGGGTACCGGGGCCGCGATTAAGGACGCTATCACGGAGTTCCGTCCCGACTGTATTGCCGTATCCGTACGTAATATTGACGATCAGGAAATGGAATCCCCCCGGTTTCTTTTGGATGACGTACGAACAATCATCAATACCTGCAAGTCCTTGTCCTCCGCACCGATAGTGGTCGGCGGCGCGGGCTACAGTATTTTCCCGGAAAGCGCGCTCGCCTACCTGGGAGCGGACATGGGCATTGCGGGCGAGGGCGAAGCCGCGTTCACGGAACTGTTGTGTCGGCTGGAACAACAACGGGATCTGTCCGGAATCCCCGGACTGGTGCTGCCCGGCCGGGGATTGACACAGCCGGCAGCCCATGCTGCAACCCTGGATGACTGGCCTCTCCCGCGGCTTGAGTTTCTCTCCCTTTCGGCGTCAAGAAGCGACTTCCCCTGGATACCGGTGCAGACCCGGAGGGGATGCCCGCTCCGATGCAGTTACTGTTCCACCTCGTCTATTGAAGGGGTCGCCTCCCGGCGGCGCGCGCCGGAATACGTGGCGGACTGGCTGCAGGCGTGGGTCCGGGCGGGTTTTCGTGAGTTCTTCTTTGTGGATAATACCTTCAATTTCCCGCCTTCCTACGCAAAACACTTGTGCAGATCGATACTGGAACGGAAATTGCAGATTCATTGGCGGGCTATCATCTATCCCAAACAAGTTGACCGGGACTTGGTGAAATTGAT
>JAKLHG010000130.1 GCA_022710255.1 Candidatus Hydrogenedentota bacterium | reverse complement strand
GTTCCCGCTGCCGAAACGCAAGCGGCGCGCAACAGTCTCGTACAACTGCGGGGACCGCGAATTAACGAAACCCTCCTTGGGCTGTTAGGAGAAGAAAACGCCAGCCGGCAGGCCGGCCTGCCCTGCCGCACCGCGACCGCCGCCTTTCGTGAACGGGCGGACCAACCGGGGCTGTTCTTTGAACTGGACGGGCACCTGACCCCGGCAGGGCACGCCCTGTATGCGGAAACAGTTGCGCCCTTCGTGGAAGACCTGGTCAGAACGGGAACCCACTGACAAGGGCTCAATAATCTTTTTTCCAGAACAGGCCGACGCCGCTGCGCTCTTTGGCGTCGGCATCACCCTTCACGGAGATTTGCGGGGTTACCTCGACTTCAACGGACACTTTGCCGCTGTCTGTGGTGGTGCCCTGTTCCACTTCCACATACACGGAGTCGGTGAAGTACTTACCCATCCCCACGGTGGTTTCATCCGCCCGTTCTCCCGTGCGGATATCCATGCGGTCTATGCCGGGGAGTTTGATGTTGCCGGAGAAAAGAGGAATGCCGGAAAGTCCCTGATTGAACATGGCCGCGACACGCGCCAGCTGGATGGCCTGCACCGGGGAGAGCCGGGACAGGTTGCGCCCGAAAAGGATCTGCGCGAGGATTTCGTCCTGGGGCAGTTCTGGTTCGGAGGTCAATTCCATTTTTACATCTTCCAGTTCCCCTTTCAGGGTAAGGCGGGCGGTCAAGGTCGGCGTCTCCACCACTGCCAGCATGTCGAGATAGGGTTTTTCAGGAGAACCGTCCAGAAAAAGCAGGGCGCTATCGCGAAGGACAAAACGGCGGTTCAGGAAATCGAGATGGCCCCGCAGTACCTTAAGCCGGCCGTCAATTTTCATGGCGGCGAGGGTGCCGCCCACATGCAATTTGCCGCCCCATTCGGAATCGAGAATGGGCGCGCGCGCGTAGGCCTTGCCCGGGATATCGCAGTTGATATCGAAACGCACCATGCTTGCGGCCCCGGACGCCTTTTTGGGTTCCTCGCTGATAATTTTGCCGTCCCGTCTCTCGGTCACGGCCAGCGTGGCAGGTTCCTTGACCGGCAGTTCATCGGGCATGGACACCTGCACCGGGGTGATCTTGATGTCGCCTTTTACCAGTATATCTTTAAGCGTTCCTTCGGCGGTGATCTCGCCGTTCATGCGGCCGTTCATGTAATCCAAGTCGGCAAACCGGGCCTCTTTGAAAACCGCCAAGCCCGAGAAGGGAAAATCTTCCGCGTAGCGCAGGCGCACTTCGCCCGTGGCGGTCATGCGTCCCTGCTTGTCGGTATCGGCGGAGCATTCGGCCAGGCGCACCGTATCGCCTTCGGCCGCCACGGTGACATTCAGACGCTCCAGCCGGGTGCCGGTCCGGGAGTTTTCATAGTGGGCGTCCCGCATGACGGCTTCGCCTCGGATATCCGGCGAGGCCAAACCGCCGGCCAGGGTAAAGGCTCCCTTCATGTTTCCCGCCAGGGAATGCCGCTCAAGGCCCAGCGCGCCGAGAAGCGGCTCGCACTGCAGATCAAAAGACATATCACCCGAAAGCCCTTTTTCCTGGGGCATTTCCAGCAGCCAGGGCTGCACTTGTAACCGGACCGGCAACCGCGCCTGACCTTCCAGATGAAGGATTCCCTCCATGTCCGCCTTAAGTGTGGCGGAAAAACCGCTTTGCGTCATGCCCGCGGTAATATCGGCGGATAAGGGGGCAAGCCCTTCGCCTTTTTCCGTATGCAGGCGCCCTTCGTGAAGGGAAAAGGCGGCGTTAATTTCCGGGACGGACAGGCTTCCGCCAAACATCACCTCCCCGTCCAACGTGCCGGAAAGGGCAGGCTCCATGAACAACACCCCGGCCGCAAGAGGAAAGGCTTCGAGGCGCAATTTCCCCGACAAAGCATCGCCCTTTTGTCTCCCTTCGGCGCGGATATTCCCGGTGCCGAAACGCAGCGTCAGCGGTTCCACCGAGACGCCGCCTTCCCCTGCCGCAAGGCGCACAGGTTCTTCCAGGCCATATTCAAAATCCCCCAGCATACCGTTGACCGCTTCCAGGACCACCCGTTGTTCCCGGGCGAACAGGAGGCTTTCCGCCTTCAGGGTGAAGGGGTGCGGTTCCGGGGCACCTGTATGGATGCGCCCTTGTACCCGGGCCGTTCCCCGGGCCTCGTTGAAGCCGCCCGCCACTTCAATTTTCACGGCATCGGCATCCATGGAACCGGCGCACACGCCGTCCGCCTCGGCTTCAACCGTTCCGGAATACTCCCCCTTCCCCTGTTGCATGTGCGCCTTGACCGAAGCCGTCTTAATATGTGTTTCACCGTAGGAAAAACTGCGCGCCTCCATATCAGCCGCAAGAACACCCTCCTTAAGGGAGACGGTTCCCTCGGCGGCGCCTGAAAGCGGCATTCCGGCAAGGCGCCCCAGCGCGGCCAAATCCTTCAGGGACACGTCCAGGGTGGCTTCCGGCAGGCGGGTGTTCAAGGCGTACGAGGCACTTCCTGCGATACGGTTATCACCCATCCTGATTTCAAGGGGTTTCAAAAGGACTTTACCGGAATCCGCCGCTACGGTTGTTCTTGCCTCCAGCGCCTCCGACCCGGTGTCCACCAGCGCGTTCAGAAGAATGTCCCTGCGAGGTCCGTCCAGACCCGAAGCATCCAAGTCCACCCGAACGCGGGCTGCTGGAAAGTTATTTAAAACAACCTTTTCGCCAAGAATGGACCCTTTGGCGGTCAGGGCGTCCAAACTGCCGAAAAGGTCGACATCCAGCGAAGCGGCGCCGGAAAGATTTTGATTGAAAGCAGCGCCCAGGGTCTGCAGTTCAGGCAACATCAGCCGGACCGAGGATTCGACCGTCTTCGTGTTAAACGCATAGGATGCTGAGCCCTTGGCGTCAAAGGACCCCCCGGAAATATCCAGCGCGGGCAGCGTAATCCTGTCTCCGGTAAGCTGGGTTTCAAAAACCGCTTTCAGTGTTTTTCCGGCCAGGGCTGCCGCCGGTGTGGGAAGGCCCGTGAGCGCATCTAAGGTTCCATTCCCCTTCACTTCAACGTCCAGGGGCTGCAATGTTCCTTCCGCAATTACAGCCGCCTGCAGGGAACCGCAGGGCATTCCCTCCGGGAAGAGGGGCAATTTATCCAGCGAAGCAGCAACGGCCTCCAGCGTCAGGGCAAAGCGCTTCGAGGCGATATCATAATCGCCGCCGCCTTCCAGACGGGCGTTTCCGTCGGTAAGTATAAGGGAGGACACCTTCAGCGTATTCGCGGCGTCCATTTCCACCAGCGCGTCCAAACCCCAGTCGCCCGGCACGCGCTCCGATACCACAAGCCCCTGCGTTTGGGCGGCAATCTTCGCCTGGAGCCCTTCGGGCGGCAGCGTTGTCCATGTCTTACAGTTTCCTACCACGGTAAGGGCTGCCGCCTGCAATTGGACCGGTGCGGCCTCCAGCGCCGTCCCGTTCATAGTGAGGCTAAAGGACAAGCCTTCGTTGTCCCCGGCGGCGGTGAGGTCAAAAACGGCTGCGCCTTTCAGCGGCTGGCCCAGAAGGTCGCCTACGGGCACGAGGTCGGGCGCGTCAAGATGCGCCGTCAGGTCCAGCGCAGGCAGATGCGGCGCGGCCCGGCCTTTCATCTGCAGGCTGGCCCCGGCTGCGGACACGTCCAACTTGTGTATCCGGGCTTCGCCTACCTCTTCATCATAGGCCAGGTCTATCCCTGCTTGCACCCTCTCCTCTCCGACATAGGGCATCGCCCGGAGCGGCAGGCGTCCCGGCTTGACGTTGATACTGCCCTTCAGAGCGGGCAACGCCCCTAAATCACCGTGCAGGTCCGCCTCCAGAAAAGGGGCATCTCCGATATTCGCCCGCACGGTAATGGCGGGGGCATTAAAAGGCCCTTCCACCTGCGCAACGGCCCCGGCAGCAAGGGGGCCTTTGTCTGCGATCATACCGGGCAGTTTTGAAATATCCGCATACGCGAAACGCAGGTCAAGGGTATTTTGCTTTTCCTCCAGTTGAATCTGCCCGCTAACAGACAACGCCAGAAGATCGGATTTCACATCGCAGGATGCTATGGAGAGCAGCCCTCGACCGTCAATAGACGCAGACAGGGACGCATTTATCCTGTTTCCTGAGAAGGGCGCATAGTTTTTGATAACGGGCGCCCGGGAAGCGTGGAATGTCAATGCGGCCTGTACCGAGGAGTTCGCGCCTTCCATGAGGCGGGCATTACCCTCCACAAGCGTATCCCCTCCCGAGGTGACCAGAAGATTCCCCTTCCAGTCGGCCCGGTCGCCGCGCCCGTCCACTTCCACCACGAAGGGAGGCTGCGCATCCAGAACTTCCGGAAGCAGCACTTCATCGTAGCCTTTTAAAAGGAGTTGCGGCAGATTATCCCTGTATTCGAAAGAGAGTACCGCGCGGGTGGCGTTGGAATCCGGTGTCGAAATTTGCAGGGCCGCCCGGGGGAAGGGCTTGCCTTCCACAGGCAGCACGGTGCCGTCAAGGGTAAGAACCGCCGCCCTCCCCAGCACTTCTTCTTTCAGGACCAGTTGCTCCACACATAAGGCCCCGATTTTTGGCCAGACAGGAAGGGATGGTATCCGGGGAATGCGCCATTTACGTTTGGGGATCGGCCGGCGCCATAACGTTACACGGTCTACATTCGCCTGCCGCAAGTCAATGCGGCCTCGCAACAACTGCCAGAAAGACAAGCGCAGGTCAAGGCCGCTGATATCTATAAAATCGCCCCGGGGATCATCCACCTTGATGGCATCAACACGGATATGGGCGGGCAGTAACCCCGAAATGCCCCGGATATCCAGCCGGTAGGCGGTATTATTCGTGACCATTCTGGAGATGATGGCGGCCAGACCGGCCTTGCCCGGGGGCGTTTCGACCAGGATGATGGCTGCCACCACGAGTACCCCTGCGCCCGCAAGCGCCCAAAGGCATCGGCGCAGCCACGGCCGTTTTTTCACGGAGTCAGGCATGACTAGAAAGCCTGCCCGATACTGATATAAAACTGGGCACTGCTGTCGATGTCCTCCCGGGGGTTGAGGGGAACGGCCACATCGAAACGCAGGGGGCCGATGGGGGTGTAATAACGCACCCCGACGCCCGCCCCCCATTGTATTGAATCCCCGAAATCGAAATAGACGCTTTCATGGGCGGCGCCGCCATCCACAAACGCGACCAGGCCGAACCGTTCGTTGAGGCGTTTGCGCAGTTCCAGGGACCAGTCCGTCACGGAACGCCCGCCCGTGGGTTCTCCGTCTTTGTCGAGCGGGCCCACCTCCTGGTACGCATAGCCCCGGATGCTGCCGCCACCCCCGGCATACATCCGCTCATCCGCCGGAATCGCCAACAAGGATGCGCCGCCCGCCACCCCAAGGTGAAGCCGTGTCGCCAGGGTGTAGCCGGATGCCTCGCCGCCCAGCGGCAGAAACCAACTGAGGGTCAATTCATCCTTGATGAACCAGACGCCCACATCGTGCACGTCTACGAAAGGTGCAATACGGTTTACCAGACGGTACCCCCGATTTGGGTCCATGCGATCGTCGCGATAATCCCCGCTTATTTCAACCGGAAAAGACAGCAAATAATAATTTTGGGCCTCTGAACGCTGCTTCACGCGGCTGACACGGAGAGCCGGGCCGAACCCCAGGTTCCAGTGGGACGAGTAGGGATGTTCCATCCAGGCGCCGATATCAATGCGACGGCTTTGATAAAAATCCGTGTCCAGTTGGCCGACCTTGCCATGAAGCGTCAGGGTGTTCCTGGAATTCATAAAATCCTGGATGACATAATTTACGCCGAAGTTCTGTTCCAGTTCCGTCACCTGGCTTGACAGGCGCAGGCTGCGTCCCAGCCGCATGAAATTGCGATGTTCCCAGTCCGCCGCCGCGCCGATGCCTTCATCGGTGCGGTACTGCAGGCCCAGGCTGATGGTGCGGTGCGGTCGTTCCGTCAGCTCAAGGCAGATGGGAAGACGGTCCTCCTCAGCCTCCGCCTGCGCAGCCGGGTAAAGTTGCATCAGCGAGAATAATCCTGTCTTCTGGAGTTTCTCCTGGGTCTCTTTCACCCGCCTTTGGTCATACCAGGCCCCTTCCAGCCAGGATATCTCACGGCGCACCACTTCCGGGCGCACCTTGTCCAGTCCGAGCATCCGCGGCGGGCCAAAACGATACCGCCCACCGGATTCCAGCCGGTAGGTTACGTCCATGGTGTGCCGATCATGGTCCACCAGGGCGTCCCGCGTCAGGGCCCGGGCAAAGGGATACCCCATTTCCGTCAACTGAGCCACAAGAGCCTCTTCCGCACCGATTACCTCCACAGCCCGGGCGGGTACCCCTCTCTCCAGGCCGGATTGGAGGCTTTGCGGCGGCGTGATTTCCGGTCCCCCCGATGGATCCTCCCTTTCCCAAATCCGGACAGCGACGGCATCCATCTGGTATTGTGGACCGGGCACAACATCAAATACGGTGACCAGTTCCGGCCAAGCCAGGGCAAAACTTACCGTAGCACCGTAATACCCCTCCGATGCCAGGGCGCGCTTCAACAAGTCCTCATGACGGCGCGCCGCGCCGCGCAATGCCGCTTCCGATTCCGGCGGACGGGTGCTTTGCCAAAAGGCCGGGGAATGACCTTCAAGGACTTCACGAAGCCCTTGAATCTCCACTCCCCGGATTTGTGCCTCCGGCATGGCGGCACCCGCAGCCGGAACCGAAAAAGAACCGGCAAAAAGAATCAAAACCAGCCCGGGCACGCCCCAACCGGCGCGCGCCAAGGTCGCTATCCATATTGGGCGCTTCATAGCACTATCATACCATATACGGGGTCGCCGGGGTAAAGGCACCAAGGCCAGTGCGGACCGAAAACGGGCCTTTTCGCGTATTAGCTGTAAACGCCCGCATCGGTCTGAAATAGATACAATTACCCATGCTCTAAAAGAGAATAAAGATTCGCATAAAGGACAGGAATCGAAATACACAGAGTTTACGCAGAACGGTGGCATATGATACGCTTGTCGCCAACGTGCCGCCTCAAGCGCCAAGACCGCACAGCAATAGACGGTCCAACTATGTCCATGTCAGTCCTGTAACAAACGAGGATGCCGGTCTCCATGAAAACAAAGGTTTTGTTTTATTTGATGATTTTCGTCGCGGGGTTTTTTTTATCCCCCGTCTTGCAGGGCGAGACTTCTGTGCTGGCACTGCGCGGAATCAGCGTCACCCCCCATATGCTGGTGCCATCCATGCGCTATGCCCGCGCGCCGGAACCCGCGACAGGCGCACTTGTGCAGTTATTTCTGCACAACGATACATCCCCACAACACGGACCGTTGGTTCTGGACGAGGGAACGGCCATCCTGTTTGAAAACAATTCCCCGGCTGAACTTCTTCAAAAAAAACTCTGGGCCTGGCATGACACCCCCGCCGCCATTCCCGGCGAATCCCTTATCTTCCCCCCGGAGACGTTGACGGTCTGGAGTTTCAACGGAAGTTCCCTTCCTTTCGGACCCGGTGGCAGGGTGCGCATGAAGGTGGGACCTGAAACTGCTCCCTGGCTGTCGGAATCCCTCCACATCGCCCCCCCGGAATGCCGGCTGTCTGCCATCACATTTCTGGGTGCGGACACCGCAATTCAACCCGACATTATGGTGGTCCACGTTGCCAACGCTTCGAAGCTGCCCGTGAATATTTTGTCGTGCCGGCTCTGGCTGCCGCCGGACCCGAAGTCACCGCGCATTCTCGCGGCACAAGCGCCGTTGTCTTCCCTTGAAGGGTTCAACGGGCATCTCTCCATACCCTCCCTTGACCGGGGCGGTTTCACCGTGAAAACAGGGCCGTTGCCTTTGACCTATGCCGCAGTGGAGGTTGCCCTCGGCCGGGACACGGGAGAACCGCTCACCGTGTGGGCGTACCTGCGTGTCAAGCCGGAACGCTTTGATATCTCCGGCGGCTGGGTGAACGGAAAAGGCAATCCCGTGGCAAGCGAGACCTTTCTGAAAGCGCTCAAGCGGCTGTATATCAACACCGCCCACCTTGCCATAACGCCGGGGTACAGTGATACGGAACTTTATGCGCGATACCCGTTGAAGTATTTCAACCGTCTCGCCCCCTTCGACCTCTACGATACGGACGACATGCTGCCATGCATCCACGCGGTAGAGTTTCTGGGCGAACCCCAGTACGGCGGCGGACGCCCGGTGCCGCCACAGGAGGTCTGGGAAGCGTTACAGCCCTACACTCCGACACGCCTGCCTACAACAGTGACCCACAGCGAAGAACGCGTTTGGCGGGATTACGCCGGACTGAGCGATTATCCCCACTATGACGCGTACCGGGTCACAGCGCCGTCACCGGACGCCTGGCACAAGTATGAACGCTGGGACGGCAAGCGCATCAGCTGGGGCGCGCCCCTGGAAACCATCGGTGATATGTGCCGTTCCCTGCGCGAACTGAACCGCCCGAAGCCTTGCGCCATCTGGTCACAGGGTCCGCATGAAGGCTGGGACCGGTACGGCGGCAGGAGGCGCACCTCCCCCACCCCGGATGAAATACGGCTGCAGGCCTATCACGCCCTTTCCACGCGCATCACCTCGCTCTATTGGTTCAACCTGAGCCTGAAAACACTGGTTCAATGGCGCGATACGTTGGAGGAGCTTGGCCGCATCGGGCGGGAACTGCGCCTGCTCGACGCCTTCCTGCTTGAAGGCGACGCCTACGGCTTTGAGCGGCTGACCCGGGAGGGAAATCGGCCGGACTGGGACATCGCCTCGGTGTGCGGCCCCCGTGGCGCATTGTTATTTGCCCTGGACCTGGACTATACGCCTGACCCCGAAGAACGGGTGTTTAAGTTCGGATCGCCGAGACCGGCGCAGTGGCGATTCCCGCTGCCGGCCTATCTCGGCAACATGGCCGATGTTTTCCGTCTGGATGCGGACGGCATATATGACGCGGCGTGGTCCCGGGACGGTGCTGCGGTTGAAATCCAAGAACAGGCAAG
>JAKLHG010000013.1 GCA_022710255.1 Candidatus Hydrogenedentota bacterium | reverse complement strand
CGTGGGCGCTCCCGTCCCCTCAAGGCAAATCGCGGGGAGCGATGTCGCTTCTCTCTGCTGCTCATCATGAATGATGTTGTTGGTCACCATGCAGAACGCCGGATTCTCAAGAAAAAATGCGCAGAAGGCTCCCGGCTTCTCAGAAGAAGCGTTGAATACCGTATTCCCGGTGATGGAGATTCTGTGGTTTGAATCGCCGGCCGCCTCTACGGCTTCTTGGCGTGTTGCGGTGAAAGTGTTGCCGGAGATAGCCACATCCCGCGCACTTTCGAGAAGAATACCGCCGCCCGGATCGCCCTTGCGCGAACGTTCCGGATCAAAGGGATAGCGGCTGAAGGTGTTGCCGGTAATGGTCAACTGTGCGGCACCGTTCAGGGCGTGTATGGAATGGTCCGCGAGTAAGACGAAAGCATTGGCGCTGATGGTGATATCGCGGGCATTCTCGATACGCACGCCCTCCCCCTTGCAGTGCGCCAGGGTGTTGGCGCTGATGGCGTCCCCGTAACAATCACCGCGCAGGATCACCGCGTGGCCGTTGCATTCTTCAATCATGTTGGCGGATACGATGGAGCCGTACGTATTTTGAATCACAACGCCGTTGCCGAGATGGTCATCCAGGTTGTTGCCGGTCATGGTCAGATTGTACCCGTCAATACAGTGCAAGCCGTCCATGTTCTCCTCGAACTGGTTTGCGGACACGACAATGTCGTGGCAGCCCAGCAGGTTCAGTCCGGTGGCGGCATTGTAGGTCATGAGGGAGTCACAGACCCGCGGATCTTCGTAACAGTGGTCCATCAGGATGCCGTCTCCGCCGTTGTGTTCGACGGACAGCCGGCTCAGCAACAGTTCATTGGCGCGTGTCACCTGAATGCCCGCACCGCTCTTGGGGTTGCCCGTAATGCGCAGATCACATACCTGCACTCGCCAGAGATAGGCTTTTTCTTCAGGAGACATGATACGGAACGCTGGTTCGCCGTTCTCGTTCCGATTCACGATGTGGGTGGCGCTTCCCGAGCCCTGGATCAGGATATCGCCCCGCGAAACCACAAGGGGCCGGTCAATCTCATAGCGTCCCGGCGGGATGACCCAGTGACCACCGCCGGCCGGCAGGCTGTCCACTTGGGCCTGGAGATACGCGTGGGCATCCGTTCCGGGCGGCACTCCCGGTTCACCGCCACCCTGCAACATGCTTTTGTCCGCGGGTTCCTCTGCACGCGCACTTGTCTCGATGAACAGGAGGCTCAACCCTGTCAGAACAAATATTAAAATCAGAAATGGGTAGCGGCAACGGGGCACATAAGGGGGGGTATAACACATTTGCATACTCCTCTAATCTGTTCACATGGCTTGTTCTAATGCTGCGATTAAAGATACACTCGTTGAGCAGTGTAATATACAAAGGGCTGAAATACAATACCGCCCCTTCAAATAACCCTTCAACTGTCGGGAATCTCAGCCATGCGAATCTATCTCACCGTTGTTGTCACCGTGATTATTATTCCAATCCTTTCCGCCTTCACCGAGGAATCCTATTATCGCGACCTCTTTTCCGATACCTGGGTGGCGACAGACGCGCTGGGACGGACCATGCCCGACCTGGCCGGAGCGGGGCCTGTCAAAGACGGGCAGCGCCGGGTGGTGGGCATCTTCTATATCACGTGGCACGCCGATTCGCATCACGGACTGAAAAGCCCCTATGCCGCTGATGTGAATAAAATTCTGGCGCAGGATCCCGCAGCGCGTCTGGACGGCGGGCATCCGCTCTGGACGGAAGGTTCCTATCACTGGGGCGAACCGGAAATGGGGTATTTCCTCAGTCGTGACCCCTATGTGGTTCGCAAAGACATGTCCATGCTCGCCGACGCAGGCGTGGACGTACTGGTTATGGACGTGACCAACGCCGTGCGCTACTGGGACGAATGGGAGGTCGTATTCTCCACCATGCAGCAGATGAAGGCCGAGGGGAACAAGGTGCCCCAATTCTTCTTCTGGGCTTTTAACGGCCCCTGTATCACAGTAGTCCAGGATTTATACGAACGCATTTACAAAGAAAAAAAATATGAGAGCCTCTGGTTTTACTGGGATGGCAAACCGCTTTTGTTGTACAACGGCACCCCCACGGTGGACGCCAACCAGGGCGGTATTCAGCATCCCAACCTGCATTACGATGCAGCCGCCAAAACCGACCCAACCCATCCCCACTACAACGATCCTTACTATACGGAAGAATTTTACAAAGATTACACGCAGGAGGTAAAAGATTTCTTTACGCTGCGCACCATGTGGTGGGGCTATTACGAATGGGCGGGCAAACGGGCCATCGGCACGGAAGACTACTGGAGTTTCGGCTACGACCTGGGCAATGACAACGTAAAAGCGATGAAGCCTGACGAATTGCTTTCGCTTCATAACGGCGTCAAAGAACAGGCCGCGGTCACGCCCGCCCAGCATCCTTCCAGCCTGACCGGTAAATGCTGGACCCGCGAACACGGTGAACCTGAACTGAATGAATTCGACCTGCCTGTGGCCACACATGTACCCTGGTTGGGAAGGACCGTGGAAAATCCGGAGGGCTACGGCATCTATTTCCAGCAACGCTGGGATGAAGCACTCCAGGCCGACCCGCAGTTCCTGTACATCAACGACTGGAATGAATGGACCGCAGGCAAGTACGGCCGTCCACCGGAGACCCCGGCTGATTTTATGCGCCGCAAAAACAATTTCTTCTTCGTGGACCAGTACAACGCCGAATTCAACCGCTGTATCCATCCCATGAAAGGCGGCTATACCGATAATTACTACATGCAGATGGCGCAGAATATCCGCCGCTACAAGGGCGTGCGGCCGATACCGGAACTGAACGGTATCGCCTCCATCATGGTCGACGGCGTCTTTGAGGACTGGTCAGCCGTTACGGTCGAATACCGCGATACCGCCGGCGATACCGCCCACCGGGACTACAACGGCTACGGCGGCCTGCACTATACCGACACCTCGGGGCGGAATGACATTATTACCTGCAAAACGGCCGTGGACGATACGAATGTCTATTTCTATGCAGCCACCCGCGAAACGCTATCCCCTCATACGGATCCTAACTGGATGCTGCTTTTGATTGATGCGGACAAGGACAACAGTACGGGCTGGTTCGGTTATGATTTCCTGGTCAACCAATCGGTTATCAGCGAAACCGCCACCACCCTCAAGCGCTATGTTCCCGAAAACGCCGACGGTCCCTGGGCTGCACAGGGTTCCCTGGACTACCGCCGGGGCGAAAAGGAACTCGAAATCGCCGTGCCGCGCGCCCTGCTCAACCTGTCCGGCGACGCGCTGACCTTCGACTTCCACTGGTGCGACAACCCCGCCGAACTCAAGGACCCCATTTCCCTTTGCACCCACGGCGACAGCGCTCCCAACCGCCGGTTTAATTATCGGTGCCTATGGCAAAAATAGGCAACTTTCAATTACGGAAGTACACGGTAAATGTGACCCGTATTCCTTGGCTTTAAGACCGTTCCTCAGTGAAGTACGAAGCCTTCCTGGCGGATGGCCCGGTCCAGAAAGTCCCGGGCCTTGTTCAAAGAGGGCACAAAGGGATTTACGGCCAGCGCCTGCAGGGCATTCTCATAGGAATTGTGGCGCACGGCCTCGATGGCAAGTCGGTCGCTTTCCTTCAGAGAGCAGAACAATCCTTTCAGAAAGTGGGGCAGCATACCGATTTTGCGGTGTTTCACGCCCTTGGCGCTAATGGTAACGGGCACCTCAACGCAACTCTCTTCCGGCAGGTCGGTAATGGCACCGCTGTTTTTGACACACAGGATGTTGGTGGCGGCATCGGGTGATTCCAGTTGCTGCAACAGGGGTGTCAGCGTATAGTCGTACCAGCGCGCGTTCCGCTGGCGGGCGAGTTCGGGCACAGCATTGAGCGAAGACTTCTGATACATTTTCAGGAGCCGCTTCTCCGCATCATACAGCGTCTCCGAGCGAAAACGCGAACAGGTTTGCTGCTCCTTGAGCGCCTCATGGCGGTGAAAATACATACCGAGGGCGCGCGTCGGAATCATGCGGAACAACCGTATCAAATCATGGTCAAAGTCATCATCGTCGCTGTTTTCGATGTGGCCAAGCAATTGATTCATGCGGCTGACGCCGTCCACCTTCACATCTTGCACCCATCCAAGGTCATAAATACCAACGTAGTTTACCTGGATGTCCTCGGGTTCCCGTCCCAGCAGCGCCGCTATTTTCCGGGTATAAATATTCGGCAGGTCGCTGATGCCGACCACGTTGAGCGGGGTGTACCGGAACAGGGCTTCCACCAGGGCGCCCACGGGATTGGTCATATTGATGACTGTCGCCCGGGGATTCACCTCCAGGATGGTCCGGGCGAAGTCAAATACCACGGGCAAGGTCCGGAGCAGATTGATGATGGCGCCCGGACCGAGGCTCTCACCGCCGACCATGTCAAATTGGGGTGGCGTTTTCTCATCCCGGATACGCGCAGTCATCCCGCCTACACGAATATGATTAATGATGTAATTCGCTCCGCCAACGGCGGCTGCCACATCCGTCTCCAAAACAATTTTGGTGTCGTATCCGTTTTTATTGATTAGGTGCTGGCAGAATTTCCCCACCACCTCGAGCTTTTCCCCCGGTTTCCCCATCAGCACCAGTTCCTTGACAAGAATGCTATGCTTCAACAAGGATACGATAAATTCCGGAACGTAAACACTGCTTCCACCTAAAACCGTGATTCTGTCAATCATGACCCTTACGACAGCTCCTGGCCGAGGGGATGCGTGATGCAAAAGAGCATCCCCTGTTCCTTCATCCGAGGCGCCGATGTCAACGTCATTGTCGCTGCAGCACCATTCTTAAGCCCGCAAATACCTGACAACTGCTTTCAGGCTACCGTTTTTAAAGGGGGAATGTCAACCAAAACACCCAAGGCGATTCAATATTCCCGTATTCCGATCTCAACGGCAGGCTTATTCTCCATAGTACAGGAAGTTATAACGGGGAAGCACAGAGTAGAAACCATCTGCTCCATGGTGGCCTTTCTATTCAAGGGCCGGTTAGCCGGTCCAAGACAGGCATGGCCGGCATTCCTTGTATAAGGGATGCCGGCCATAATGATGTTGCAGGAGGTGCTGTCTGGGGCAACAGCCTCGCAGGGCGCCGTTGGTTAAAAGATTACTTGGCTAAGAGTTCCGCCAGGGGAACGGGCGCGCCGCCGCGGCGGATACTTTCATCGGCCGCCTCCATAAAGGCGAACATCTCGAGGGTTTCTTCCGGCGGTACCGGGGGCACGCCGGTGCGGAAGAAGGTGATAATCTCCCGCACCAACGGCGCATAACTGCCGCCTTCCTGCTGTTCGGCGACTGCCTTGGCGCCGAAGACGGTAACCTTGTGCGGTTCCGAACCGGTACGCAGGCCGTACAGGGTGCCCACACGGCCATCGGACCATACGCCCGTCACCACATGAAACTGCTCTGTCTTGGCGCAGGTAACCGTTTCACATCCGGTGCCCATAATGGTATACAGCGCTTCCGTCGGGTGAACACCGTACCAGAACAGGTCGGGGTGGGTGGGTTCGAGATGGCAGGGGCCATAGGAAATGGCGCCACGCACTTCGCCCACATCCTGTTTCTTCAGTTCCTGCAGGCTCTCATAAAAACGATATGAAGACGAACTGAACCAGGGCACCCCGGTTTCCTTGCCCAGTGCGACAATGGCCTTGGCGTCGGCAAGGGAACCTGCCAGCGGCTTGTCAATAAAGACCCGTTTGCCTGCCTTAAACACCGGTCGAACCTGCTCCAGATGGGGCCGCCCATCCACGCTGGTCAACAACACCGCATCCACCATGCTGCAAAGTTCTTCGATGGTGGGAACGATCTTGACGCCAAAGTCTTCTTCCAACTGTTTCGTGTAGTCGTCCACACGCGAGGCGCTGGGTTTCAGATCGGGACTGCCGCCCTTGTATGCGGCCACAATTTTGCCGCCAGGCACATGGTCGGCATTTTCGGTGTCATTCAATAACTGGGAATAAACGATGACATGAGAAGTGTCCAGTCCGATAAGTCCGATTTTCAGCGGTGTATCCTCCGCCAGCACGGGCGCGCATACGGCGGCCGCCATCAGGAATCCCGACACCAGCATTCGAGTAGTCATAGCATGTTCCTTTCATGGTTGCTTTATTATACCGGGTGACACCCCGACAACCGGGAGCCATTGCGATACCCGCAGTCACGGTTGTAGTCCCGCGACCCGCTATACGGGCAATTCCCAGCCCTTCCTGTATTCCTTGGTCAGGAATTTTCCAGCATCGGTATCGTTCGGTATCGTCATTGTTTCCACATCATATTCGACGCGCCGGTTCGTGCGCAAGGCAATGTTTCCAAAAAGCACCATTTCCGTAAAGGGGCCGGCATAGTCGAAGTTGGACGCGGCCGGAGAGCCGCCTTTGCATGCGTTGAGGAAACTGCGGTAATGGTTGGCGCCGCTCACCCGTTCGAGGGTGGGAGCCGGCGGCGTATACTCCGCCATGCGTTCATCGGGCAACAGGCGCGCTTTACCGCCATATTCCCCTGCCGTTATCCAGCCGCTTTCGCCCACAAACAACGAACCGTTTTTGTCATCCCCAAGTACCTGCCCTTCCGGTATGCCTTCAGGCCGGGTCGGTTTCCGACCGTTTTCATACCAGTAGATATCCACGGGACTCATATCCGCCCGGGCCGGGAAATGATACTTGATCACGGCATTGAGCGGGTAGGTCTGGTCGTTGGCTTCTTCCTGGTTTATGGGCTCAACACTAAAGGTTTTGGCCTCTCCCAGTTTCAGCGCGAAGAAGGCCGGGTCCATAATATGGCAGGCCATGTCGCCCAGGCCGCCGCAGCCGAAATCCCACCAGCCGCGCCATTTAAACGGAGCGTACAGTTGGTTATAGGGGCGCATGGGCGCAGCACCCAACCACAAGTCCCAGCTCAGTGTCTCCGGCTCCGGTTCTCCAGGCGGCGGCGTCTTTGGCGCTCCCTGGGGCCAGCGGCTGCCGGGTCGGTCCGTCCAGACGTGGACTTCATGCACGGCGCCAATGGCCCCGCTCCAAATCATTTCCGCCAGTTCCCGGACGCCGTCTCCGGAGTGCCCCTGGTTGCCCATTTGTGTAGCCACACCCATCTCGCGGGCGGTTTGCGCCAGCAGGCGCGCCTCGGCCACGGTATGAGTAAGGGGCTTTTCAACATACACATGCTTGCCAAGTTTCATGGCCAGGTAGGCCGCCGGGGCATGGGTATGGTCCGGCGTCGCGATGGTAACCATGTCGATATCTTTGCCCATCTCATCGAACATTTTCCGGTAGTCCTGGTAGCGTTTCGCGTCAGGAAGAAAGTGAAAGGCCTCTTCGGCGCGGCCGGTATCCACATCGCACAGGGCAACGATGTTTTCCTTTTTATAGGACATGATATCCTGTGTGCCCTTGCCGCCCACACCGATGCCGGCGACATTGAGTTTTTCATTCGGGGATATCTTGCGGGGAACAACCCGGGCCGGGTTTACAGACTGCGCCCATGCGCTGCCGAACAGAGTCGATGTGGTGGTCGCCGCGAGAAAAGCGCGGCGGGAAAGGGTGATTTTCGTCATTCCATATTCTCCATGAATTGATCGTGGCGCCTTGGGATCGCGGATTGTCCGCTGGAGCGACCCTCTACGCATCCGGGTAATGATGACAGAAAAAAGCCGGCGCAGGCGTTCCCTCCTGCCCCGGCTTCCAGATACAACCTTCTTAGAACTTCATGAAATCCCACGGGGCGCGATATTGTTTCGTAAGATACTGATTGGCGGCTTCATTGTTGGTGATTTTCATGGAGGCCACATCAAACTCCAGTTTTTGCCCGACGCCGGCGAGCAACGCCACGTTGCCCATGTTCGCCACTTCAGTAAGCGGTCCGGCGTAACTGAAATCGGACGAGGCCACCGTGCCGGTTTTGCACGCGTTGATCCAATGCAGGTAGGGATTTTCTCCGGGGATGCGCTCGATGGTGGCCTCGGGTTTCTTGTAATCCTTCATGCGCGCGGCAGGCAACAACCGCGAATCACCGCCGTAGGTGCCAGTGGTTAAAATACCGTCCGTGCCGATAAATAGCGAACCATTGTCGCCGTCGGCCAATTTTTCGTCTTCCGGAACGCCTTCCGGGCGTTTAGGCAGCAGGCCGCCGTCATACCAGTAAACGGTGACCGCCTCCATGTCGCCCCGGGCCGGAAATTCATATTTGATAACCGATTTGTTCGGGAAGGTCTGTTTGGTCATGCCCTCCTGCTCGACCACTTCCACCGTATACGACGGGGCTTCATACAATTTCAGCGCCCAGAATACGGGGTCCATAATGTGACAGGCCATGTCGCCGATGGCGCCGCAACCGAAATCCCACCAGCCGCGCCATTTGAACGGCGCGTATCCGTCTCCGTATTCACGCACAGGCGCCGGACCCAGCCACAAATCCCAATCAAGGGATTCCGGGACGGGCGCAGGGGGAAGCGGGTCCGCAATGCCTTGGGGCCAAATGGGCCGGTTTGTCCACGTGTGGCTTTCCTTGACCTGGCCAATAGCGCCGGCCCAGACCATTTCGCACAGCTCACGTATACCGTCGCCTGAATGGCCCTGGTTGCCCATGGCGTTGACAACGCCCTTTTCCCTGGCCGTTTTGGCGAGCAACCGCGCTTCGGCAATCGTCTGGGCAAGCGGTTTCTGAACACGCACGTGCTTCCCCATGCACATGGCCATGTAGGCCGCCGGTGCGTGCATATGGTCGGGCGTGGATACGGTGACCGCATCAATTTCCTGGTCCATTTCCTCGAGCATCTTGCGGAAATCTTTAAACTGTTTGGCATCGGGATGTCTGTAGAAGGATTCCTCCCCCCGCTTGGAATCCACATCACACAGGGCGACAATATTTTCTCCGGCGCATCCTTTGACATCGCCGGCACCCATGCCTCCCACGCCGATGCAGGCGATGTTCAGTTTCTCATTGGGCGACAGTTTGCGCGGGACGACGCTGGCGGTGTTGATTGCATAGACTCTCGCCGCGCCCGCGATCAGCGTGGAAGTGGTGGTTGCCGCAAGGAATGCGCGACGGCTTAACTGGAATTCCTTCATGCTCGTTATCTCCATTTTCGAATACGGTTAAATAAACCAGGAGCGGTGCTCCTGAAAGGGTTAAAGGGGACCGGATGCCGCAATACTACCGCTATATACGGGTATACGACACCCCGCATATCTTCCTCTCTTCATGCGGGCATTGTCAAACATGCTGCAATATATAAAGTTCCTTTGGTTACAAGACTTTACAAAAATAGTTCCGGTTTCACAGCCGGTTTCCACGTGACCGCACTGAAAGTGTTCCCGGACAAAGGAAAGCCCCCTGTGCCGGCGGATATGCATTCACGCCGGTACACGAGGCCGATGTTTTAACCTGCACACGGAAACGCATGCCGCGGCATTAAAACCGCACCCGAAGAGCCACTACACAAAGACTGTCCACGTCCCCCTGCGTTATTGCGCCAGAACCCAGCACATGGGCGCAGCATTCGCAGGGTCATAAGCATAGAGTTCGCCGTTCTGCCAGAGATACGCGGCGCGAATGGCATATCCCAGGGGGTTGCTGCCCTGCTGCCAGCCGGACAGATAGGCAATGGCTTCGCTCAGGACAATGCGCCAATCGTCGTTCAAATCCGCCGGATGAAGTATGGCTTCTTCACCTTCCGGTTCACCCTCCGGCTCGCCTTCGAGTTCACCCTCGGATTCACCTTCACTTTCTCCTTCTTTCCCGGCGGGCGTCAGTTCCACGTCCTGCAGGTTGATACCGCTCCCAACGGTTTTACTGCCGCTCCAGGGTTCATACCCCGCCGCGGTAACGGTAATGGCATAATCCCCAACGGGAAGATCGGCAAAATTAAACGTGCCTGCTATACTGGTCGTTGCCTCATATCCCCCGGGAGAAAGGGATACCACAGCGCCCGACACAAATGTGAGACCGCTTCGTACCACACCGGAAAGGGAACCCGTTTCAGGCGTTTCTCCTTCATTCGATACCGCCGTCAGTTCCACGTCCTGAACGTTGATACCGCTTGCAACGGTTTTGCTGCCGCTCCAGGGTTGATATCCTGCTGCCGTTACCGTGATGGCATAATCGCCCACCGGCAGATCGGCAAAATTAAACGTGCCTGCTATACTGGTTATTGCCTCATATCCCCCGGGTGAAAGCGCCACCAGCGCCCCGGAAATGAGGGTAGCGCCGCTGCGCACCACGCCGGAAAGGGAACCCGTCTCCACGATGGCCGTCAGTTCCACGTCCTGCAGATTGATGCCGCCTATAATGGTTTTGCTGCCGTTCCATGGTTCATACCCCGCCGCAGTAACAGTAATGGCATAATCCCCTATGGGAAGATCGGTGAAATTAAACGTGCCTGCAAAACTGGTCGTCGTCTCGTAACCCCCGGGCGAAAGGCTTACCACCGCGCCTGAAATCAGCGTAGCCCCGCTGCGCACCGTCCCGGTAAGGGAACCCGTCTCCACGATGGCCGTCAGTTCCACGTCCTGCAGGTTGATGCCGCTCACGATGGTTTTGCTGCCATTCCATGGTTCATACCCGTCTGCCGTAACAGTGATGGAATAATCGCCCACGGGCAGATCGGTAAAATTGAAGGTGCCTGCTATACTGGTCGTTGCCTCATATCCCCCGGGTGAAAGCGCCACCAGCGCCCCGGAGATGAGGGTGGCGCCGCTGCGCACTGCGCCGGTAAGGGAACCTGTCTCCACCAGAGGCGTCAGTTCCACGTCCTGCAGGTTTGTGCCGCTCACAATGGTCTTACTGCCGCTCCAAGGTTCATACCCGTCTGCCGTAACGGTAATGGCATAGTCTCCTGCAGGCAGGTCGGAAAAAGAAAACGTGCCGACCATGTTCGTCATCTCCTTGAGGTTGCCCGGGGAAAGCGAAACCAATGCCCCGCCAACCAGCGTGGCCCCGCTGCGCACTACACCCGTGAGAGAACCCGTCGCCACCAGGGGCGTTAGTTCCACATCCTGGACATTAATGCCGCCTATAATGGTCTTGCTGCCGTTCCAAGTCTGATATCCGGACGCCGTGACCCGGATGGTATACTCGCCAACCGGCAAATCAGAAAAGGAAAAAACGCCTAAAAAGTTCGAGGTTTCTGTGCGAGTGCCGGGGGAAAGGCGTACTTGAGCTTTGTTTACAAGGGTGGTGCCGCTGCGCACCACACCCGAAAGCGAGCCCGTCTGGGCTTCGGCGAAGTCAGTAACCGCCGCTAAACTGAATAAAATACCCACTAGCAAAGTGATACGGATAACGCTTGTCTGCATCTTCATTGCATAATCCTTTGTTCATTGAATAAATTATTTACAAACGACCTGACTACGATATTATACCCTATTTTGACTTTCCCCATCGTGAAATCTTATGTCTCACTATATAACCAATGTATTCTTCCTTTACCCCCTGCAGGTATATTATAGTATTATGAAATTGAGGCAAGGCGATATACTTGTTTTTCGGGAATACTATGAACCAGAGTGAGACTCAATATTACAACGGCAGCTCCTCCAGCGTAAGAACGGGAAATGTCAAGGTGTTCTTGGTGATGGATGCCCTGTACCTGTTGGTGGTTTTTGGTTGGACGCTCGGCTTGTCGCCGTTGGGGATTGATTTTGCCGCCCTGGCCCGGCCTGACCACCTTGGCCCGGTTGCGGGGGAACTGTTTTCCGGAATGCTCTCTATCTTCGGCGGTTATGCCTGGATGTATTTCCTGGTTAACCTCGCTCTACTTTATGGCTGCATGGCGCTACTGCTGGTTCTGACCAGAATCCTGGGCAAAGGCCCTTGGTGGCTGGGTTCCATTGCCGCAGTATTGTTCATGGCCAACCCCATAAAAACGGAAGGGGTACTGTTGTTGAGCGGCCTTCGATATCTGCTGCCTGGACTGCTTGGCCTTGTCGTGCTGCTTGTGTACGCCTGTTCCCGGCTGCGGCAAAAATTCCGGTTCCTCCTGCTGCCCCCGGCAGCCTATATCGGGGCCGTGCTGGCTTGTCCGGATTTGGTTCCGCTTTTCCTGGTGCTGATGGTGCTCGAAGGATGTTTCTTTCGGGAGTTTCCCGGCCGGAGCCGCCGGTTGTGGCCCATTGTGATTGTCGGCTTTGCCATGTATTTTATCAGCGGGCAGTGGGCCATGGAAGGGGCCTGGCAGCCTGCGCGTGTCTTTGTGCCGTTATACCTGGTTCTATACCCCATAGGCTTGCTGCCGGATACGGTCGCCCTTTTTGAGTTTTGGCCGGTGCTCGGCTGGGGATGCGGGGTGATGTTGGTTGCCCTGGCGATGCTGCTGATGCGAGGGGCGCGTACGCCCCTGCTCACGTTTGGGTTGCTTGGTGCGGTATCCTTCCGCCTGCTTCAGGGCGCTCGCGGTGTTGACCCGGTGACCTTGGCGGGCGGTGGAATCCTTGTGATTCCCCTGGCTTTGCTTTCCCTCGCTGTGGCGGGAGGATTCCAGGCACTGTTGGAACGTCCCCGGTGGCGCGCCTCCGTGGTTCGCCTTTCCACACTGTTCTGCGTGGTGGCCATGGCCTGCCAGGTATGGACGAATGTACATTGGCTCCAGGGCGGTCATGCCGTGCGTCGTTTCCGGCAGGCGGCGATGGAAACAGCCGCACAGCATCCGGGGCAACTGTTGGCTGTAGCGCCGGACCTCCAGTACAGTGGTACCGTGCCGGTGATGTACGCCCAATCCGTATATTATGATACGCCTTTCAGCACCGCGTTGCCGGTAACAGGCCTGATGCCGCTTTCGCTCGCAATGCCTGCAACCATTGACGTGCTCCACTATTCCCCTGAAAAAATGACGGTATCCGTGCGGGGGCATACTTCCGCCACACCGGATAAGCCCCGTTTGTTTTCCCGGGCTTGGTGGCAGCGGCGCAGCCATCCGCCGGAACCGGCACGGCTCGACTTGGAGGCGGGCGCCCGGCCCTTTCCAGTGGTCCGGGTTCCATACGAGTAAAACAGGTATGCTATGATGTGCCCGACTTGCGGAGACAGCCGAAAGGACATCAGGGACCTGAGGACAGCAAACGGACTTCTGACAGGTTCATCCTGCCTGTCCCTTATGTCCTTTTAGTTCTTTGTGTCCATTGACGCCATGAGGGCAGGCTATAACGTATACCCCAAACGACCCGGTTCGGAAGGTAACTACAATGATACCCAGACGTTGGGCCCACCGTGAACCCGCCGAATATGCAACCATTCGACGTTGGATGAAAGAAGAAGGTCCCGAGTCCTTGAATGCCGTGGCGGAATGGGAAAACCGTATCGCGGCGTATGTTGGTGTTCCCGGAGCAGCCGCAGTGAATTCCGGTCGCCAGGGCCTGCGTATTGTCATGGAGCGGCTCGGCATCGGCGCCGGCGATGAAATGGTTGTCCCCGCCTATACGCTCGGCGAGATGCTGCCTTTTGTTCAGTCCCTGGGGGTAAAACTGGTACCGGCGGATATTGACCCGTGCACCTTCAATATCACGCCTGGCTCGGTGGAACAACGGATTACACCGAAAACAAAAGCGGTGCTGGCGCTGCACATTTTCGGAATGCCCTGCGATATCGAAGGTATCGCGGCGCTGGCCTCGCGGAACAGCCTGTTGCTTATAGAAGACTGCGCCCACGCGCTGGGCGCCACGGTAAAGGACAGGAAGGCGGGCAGTTTTGGCGATGCGGCGTTTTTCAGTTTCGAAGTCACCAAGATGATCAATACCTACGGCGGCGGCATCGTCTGCGCCCGGGACCAGGCGATTGTGGAAGCTATACGGGCGTTTAATGGGAACGAGCCTGCCGGGTACGTGACCCTGTCCCGCAAACTGGATTCCACTCTGCTTGAAAAGTGGCTGTTCCGCACCCGGCTGATGTACCTGCCCCTGTTCCTGCTGGCGTCACCCCGGCTGCAACCCCTCATGAACAAATTGTACCGGGGCTCGCAGCAAACCCAGAAGAAACGGGAACGGTACATGCCCGCCCAGGCCAGAATCGGCCTGCGCAAACTGGATACGCTGGCGGAACGGCTGGAACTGCGCCGCAATCGCGCGGCGCTGCTAACGTCCCTGTTGAAGCCGGACATCCGGCCGCAACAGACACCGGACGGCGTCCTGCCCACGTGGTATTTTTATGTGGCGCTGGTACCGGGTGATGCTGCGCATATTCGCCAGCGCCTGCTGCTGGGGGGCGTGGATGCCGGCGCAGGCAATGAAATCATGGACAACTGCGCTGCGCTGTTGGGCTATGATGACTGCCCCCGCGCGGAGGAAGTTTTCAGCCATGCCCTGGCATTGCCGATGTACGACGGCATATCGGAAAAGGCTTGTGAACGGGTCGCGAAAACGCTGAACCGGCTGGTATGATTTATGCCTGCCCGGAACGGGGTTGTTTCACAAGATAACTCCCGATAATCAATGCATCGAGACCGGCGGCCAGAAATGCGTTGACAGCATGCTCCGGGGTGCGTATGATGGGTTCCTCATGGATATTGAAGCTCGTGTTCAGCACGACCCCGCTGCCGACCAGCGTTTTCAATTCCATTAGTATCCGGTGGAAGGTAGGGTTGTTCTCTTTTTCGACCAGTTGCGCCCGCGCGGTGCCATCCACATGCACTACCGGGGCATGTTCCGTTTGCATGCGTTCCGTGCAGCGAAAACAGACGGTCATGAATTCGGCTGTGTGCCGGGCCGCCTCTACGCCGTGACAATATAGTTCGGCGTCTTCGGCGGGCAGAGCGGGCGCAAAGGGCATGAAATCGCTGCGGGATAGCATGGTGTTCAAGCGTCCCGTGATTTTCGGATCTACCGCGCGCACGAGGATGGACCGGTTGCCCAATGCGCGGGGGCCCCATTCCATCGCTCCGCGGAACCTACCGACAATCAGGTCTTTCGCAAGCAATTGCGCCGCGGTACGCTCGGGGTCGGGCAGATATTCAAAAGACAGTCCGGCCTTGTTGAGCGTTGCCGCTATCTGTTCGTCCGTGTAGGCCTCGCCCAGAAATACGTGCTGGATTGGCTTCGGGAAATAGAACCCCCGGGTTTCACAGATGGCGCCCAGCGACAGACCTCCATCGCCCATATTCGGATACACAAACAGCCGGTCCACCTCTTCGAGTTCGTGGAGATGCTGATTCAGCTTCACGTTCGCGAACACGCCGCCCGCCACCACCAGGTGGCGCAGGCCGGTGCGGCGAAGCCAGTCGCGGGCGACTTCTATGGTATATTTTTCGAGCAGATCCTGTCCCCAGGCGGATACATCGGCCCGTCCATAGCGCGCGACCAGATGGTCCCGAATCCAGGCAACGCCTTTGCGTCCGACCGGGCCGGTATAGGTCAGCACGCCGTTGACCAGCGTGAAGGGCGAAGGCTCCCGCACGTTTTCGGCCTTGCCCGTGGCGGCCAGGCCGGTAATTTTACCCTCATCGCGGCAGGGCGTAAAGCCGAAGGCCTGTGCCAACGCTTCAAAGAATAAACCGAAGGAACTGCCCGCCGACGCACTCCAGAGCCGTTCAATCGCTTTGCCCGCAACCGCATGGGACACGGTCATCGAAAGCCCGTCGCCCATCCCGTCCGCCGTCAAACACAGGGCCTCCTCGAAACCGGAACAGAACCAGGCCCCCGCCGCATGGGCACGATGGTGTTCCGCAAAATGGATGGGGATGCGACGGAGCCCGGCCGGCAGGGCACGCCTCATGACGGTCGGAAGCAGACGGCGCGCGAATCGTCGGGAAAAAGAGCGTTCGGAGGTGCGTGCCACAGGCGAATGGAACATAACCAGGTCCACAAATTTCTTGAACAGGGTCTCTTCGCGGTTCCGGTGGGCCTTAAACAACAAGGTATGAAGAAAAGGGAACACTCGCACCGGCAATGGCGGCGTCATGTGGCCGCACACACAGACATAATCGATGTCAGCCAGATCAACCTGCGTATATTCCAGCAGCGCCTGAAGCGACTGGTGCGGAAAGCCGCCCTCGTTCTTGCGGCGCGTATACCGTTCTTCATTGGAGGCGAACACGATCCGCTCGCCGTCAACCAGGGTTACACCGGCGTCAAAAAGGTCTTCGCTGATACCTAAGTAAATCACTCGAAAATCTCCACAAAAAAAAGAACTCCTCCTGAGAAACACAAATCACAACCCGTTGATATAAAACAACTTAACCTCATTTAGTTTTTTCACGAATCATCTCGATTACGAAATACGAGTACGAGCACGAACCACGAATCGGCGCAATCGTGCTCGTGCTCGTAATCGTGCTCGCATAATCGTACAGTTTCTTTCGACAAATCCCCCCGGTCCGCCGGGGTGAACCGCTGCTCTGTACCTGCATTTCCGTAGCAGTCACGTCTTGATTATGATTGTGGAAATGGAAGTATACCACATAGATGAGGATGCATGAGGAGTAATTGCCGCCTGTCTTACGCGCAGGGATTTTTGTACACCAGTGCTGGAAAAAACCGCTCACATGCTCATAGTACCACATATCGAGCAGGTTGAAATCACGGCATAAGCGCGTCTGGTAGCGCAACACCTCCAGTTCCGCGTTCAAGCATTCGAAAGGCGGTATTTTGTCGGTGCTGTAACGTGCCCGTATCAGCGACGCCAGCAGATTGCACGTTATAATAGTTGACGTCCCAATGTCACCTTTCAGCAAATTCGGCCAGGCGGGACCTTCGCACATTAGACGCTACCAGCCCCGCCTGGCCTTCGAGGGTTTGCCCCGCCACGGTTCAGCGGCAGGGACGGGACGTCATCCGGTTCGTCAGGCGCACTCCGGCGCTTCCTGTCGAGCTGCGGCCAGCCGGAACCCGATGTTGTTGTTCCGATTGTCCGGCGTGTTGTTGTTCCGATACGCCGACCGGCAGTTCCTGGCGTTGTTGTTCCAGTTGCCGCCCCGGATCGTCCGGTTCGAGGCCCGTGGATGACGCCCTAAAGTCTTGCGATAATTCTTCTCCTCATCGCCTCCGAGCGGCCATGCCGCACAAACGCGATCAGCGGCTCGACATGCCGCGCAGCCTCCGCTTCACTCCATTCCCCGGAGAGATACTTGTAGTGGGCCGCCGTCAGCTTGCGTCGAAATCGAATCCGGCTGCGGCGCGCCAAGGTGACGGCTGCGGGAAAGAGCCGGTAGCCCAGGAAGGTCATGCCCGCATCGCACCGGTTCAGGCAATCGGGCTTAATGACAAGCCGAAGGGTTTCCTCGAGGTAACCCGCGATTCTATCGCGCCACATCTTCAACTGCCTGCGGTCGTCGTGCCACAGCACGAAATCGTCCATGTACCGCACGTAAGCCAGGCAGCACAGCGTTTCCTTCACAAAATGATCCAGGACGCCCAGGTAATGGTTCGCGAAATACTGGCTCGTGAGGTTGCCAATGGGCAATCCCTTTCCGGGCGCGGTCTCATAGCTGTCAATGAGGACGTCAAGAATCTCGATAACCCGCCGGTCCTTGAAACGGCGCCGCATCTGTCGTTTCAGAAGTTCATGATCTATGCTGTCGAAATACCGGCCAATATCCAGCTTCAAATAGTGCCGGTATCGCACGGCAAACTCACGGGCGCGTTCGACCGCCTTATGCGTGCCCTTGCCCACGCGGCACGCGTAGCTGTCGTATATCTGATACGCCTCGAACGACGCATGGCAGACATTCATCATGGCGTGATGCAGCACCCGGTCCGCGAAGGGCGCGGCACAAATCACCCGTTCTTTCGGATCATGCACGGTAAAGCTTCGGTAGGGACCCAGGTCAAGCGGCCCCGCCAACAGCGCGGACCGCAACCGGGCAAGCTCGCCTTCGAGATGCGCACGAAAGCGTATCGTGTCCGTCTGGGCGCGCTTGCCGCGTTGCGCTTTCCAGAACGCCAACAGCAGGTTGTCACGATCCGCTATCTGTTCCATCAGGTTCCCGAATCGCTTCATTGCGCTTCTCCCCGAGGGCCTCTTGCAGCACTTCCAGAAAAGCCGTACCATATTTCGCCGTCTTCGCTTCCCCGAAACCCTCGATTTCCTGTAACCCCGCCAGCTTGCAAGAGTACACGAAACACGGAATCCATTGTTGTTGTTCGTGTATCCCGGGGTGTTGTTGTTGCGGTTAGCCGAAAGACATTTTTTGAAGTGGTTGTTCCACGAGCCTCCCCCTACACCCGGAGTGCCTGTCCCGTCTTCCATGACTGCCAAACACTAGCGTGCAAGCTTACGTGTTTGCTCCGTCAGCTGCAGCAATCCGAGAAGCGCTTCGTTCACAGCCTCCGATGTGGGAAATGCCTTCGCCACTTTGGGGTGAAGCAGTACAAGATTTGTTCCCTTTTGATACGCGGTATGATATTTTCCGCGGACCCCTTTCCCAAGGTCTTCTCGGCGATATTTCGGAAGCAGTTCGTCGTTGTCAATGGGTTTGGTCTTCTTCATAAATTTTCCTTTCCGTGCGAGCAGCCTTTCGGGCGCTGATAATCCGTATGCGTCTGCCCCGTTCAGCAAAAGATACAACCAGAAGCAAGCCCGTATGAGAAACGCCAAAGATCAGAAAGCGGTGCTCCCCGACCGAATGTAACGGGTCATTAAAGGTAATGGCAAGCGCATCGCCGAAAACCGATGAGGCCTCTTCAAAACGAACACCATGCTTACGGAAATTAGCAACGGCTTTTTCATTATCCCACTCAAATTCCATTCGCTGATTATAGCGCGAACATTCCTGGGCAGTCCAATCACAAAATCCAAATGCTTAGGGCACTGCTGTCCAAATTAGGACAGACTTGAGATTAACACCCGCATAGAATAAGGCTTTTCATCGCTAATTTTCCATTTCCGAGGTTGAGGTCCCCTTGTTTTATTGACGTGCCTGTCCAAGTTAGCGTAGCGAGAATTCAAGTTGCTCGGGTAACGGAACAACTGGTGGCGTATTCATAGGGTCGTTAAGCCAGTCTCTAAGATCACGGTAGGTAAAGAGGTTCATGCGTAGCATGGATGCCAGAACGGATAGCGACCAACCGGCCTTGGATAAGTGATGCAGCCACTTGAGGATAAGCATGGCAATCAATGCTGTCCAAATTTGAATACGAAGCGCGTTCTCGCTGACACCGACAAAACTTTTAACCTTGAGGTTCTGCTTGAGGGCCTTGAAGAACAGTTCGATCTGCCAACGTTCGCGGTAGATATCCGCCAACGTTGTGGCGCCGAATTCCATATGGTTGGTCAGCAGAACAATCTGCCGTTGGTTTTCTTCATCCCAAACAACAATACGCCGCAACGGATGCGGACATTTGGATTCGGCGTTGACTCCGGTAAGACGGATAATCTCATCGGACAAAATGTTACGGTTTTTGGGTACAGC
>JAKLHG010000129.1 GCA_022710255.1 Candidatus Hydrogenedentota bacterium | reverse complement strand
AACGGCATCGAAGGAAAGGGCCGAGGCGCCGTAACGTTCAATCAGCATTTGGCGCGCTTCGCCTGCGCCGTATATGGAACCGGCGATGAGAAGGGGTTTATCTTCAGACGCGAGTCCCATTGCCGTGTCCAGCGCTTCTTCCATACGCGCAAAGCAGAGCGCCTTATGTCTGCCGGCCTGTTGCCTTAACAAATCGATCGGCATGGACCGGCCGCCCTGAAATGTTGTCAGAATGAGCGGACTGGCGATGGGCGATAAGATATCTATCATGGCGGCGGCGTCTTTGTCGGCGGATACGGAAAAGACCAGCACACACTGTCTCAAAGCATGCGCGAGAACCCGGCATCCGGCCGGATTATGGGCGGCATCCATGAATACGGGTGGTGAATCCAGGACGCGTTCGAGCCTGCCCGGCCAGCGGGCGGACACCAACCCTTCCCGGATAGCCGGCTCGGTGATGTGGGGGAATTTATTACGCAGCAGCAGTGCCATGGTGACGGCCAGCGCGGCGTTGTGGACTTGGTGCGCACCCGCAAGCCCCAACACCAGGTTGGCCCATTCCACGCCGAGACCGCGATAGGCCATGACAGGATGCCAGATCGTACCGCTTGCTTCAAAGGCGTATTCCCCGCTGAGACAATAGAGCGGCGCCTTTCTCAGTGCCGCGTGTTCCCGAATAACCGGCAAGGCTTCCTTCCCGGTCTCACCGACCACAGCGGGCACACCCGGTTTCAGGATACCGGCCTTTTCAAAGGCGATTGCCGCCCGCGTGTTGCCCAGGTACTGGGTATGGTCCATGTCGATGTTGGTGATGGCACAGACTTCGGGCTTCACGATATTTGTGGAGTCGAAGCGCCCGCCCATGCCCACTTCGACCAGGGCAATATCCACCGCCTTTCGGGCAAACCAGCGAAAGGCCATGGCGGTGTTCATTTCGAAGTAGGTGGGCGTAAATCCCAGGCCCGCGGCGAGATCCCGAAAAAAGGCGACATTTTCGTGCAGGTCCGGCACAGTCATGGGGCAGTTGCCTGTCAGAAAGCGCTCGGTGACATGGAGCAGGTGAGGGCTTGTAAATCTTCCCGCGCGATAACCGGCGGCCTCGAGAATGGCCGCCAGGAATGCGAGCGTGCTGCCTTTGCCGTTAGTGCCGGCTACATGTACGGTGGGATAGGACAGGTGCGGGTCTTCGCAGGCGTCCATCAGGGCGCTGATATTCCGGAGTCCCAATTTGACGCCATGTAGAATCAGAGAATCTAAGTAATCCCCGGGTTGCCATTCATTATTAGTGCAGGGCATTTGCGATTCCTGATCCAGGTCGTAAAAAAGGGACAGACCACGAAATAGCTGACAGCATCAAGTGTATGATATTTTTGTTAACGACGGTTATTTCGTCGTCAGTCCCTTTTTAACTCTGTCTTTGCGGTTTGTTTATCAGTGCCTTTTTACTCTGTCTTTGCGGTTTGTTTATCAGTGCCATAGGTATTTCCGGCGCGGTCAGGAAGTCTGCATTCACAATCTTCCAGATATTTCGCACACAGTTTCATCAGGCTACGAAACCGGTTAGCAGGCAACGCGGTATATCAAGACGGGATGCTCTCCCCGTGAGCATCTGCAGAGGAAGTTTCCAGATTGGCCACATGGTAGAGCAGTCTTCCGCAATGCTGGCAGGCATGAATCTTATCGTTTGCCAGGATTTCATTGACGATTTGAGGCCGCACTGCCATAAAACAGCCGCCGCAGGTCTCATCATTGAGTGGTACCACGGCAGGCGTCCGAACTTTGCGAACGCGCTCGTAGCGGCTTAACAAATCATGAGGTACTTTCGCGGCCACAGGGCCGCGCGACTTTTCCAGTTCCTTGCGCTCCGATATCAGCACATGCAGTTTGTCGTCAATGACCTTGCATTCCTGCTCTATTTTTTTTACTTCACCTTCAATGCGTTCTTTGTCCGCCTGCAGCGCCGCTTTTGACTCGTCATACTCCAGCATAAGCGCGATGATGCGTTCCTCCTTGATGGCGATCTGCTTCTTCATCAATTCCATTTCATGGAGCAGCGCCTTGTATTCCTCATTCTTTCGGATGCTGTAAAGCTGGGTGTCATACTTCTTCAGCTGTTCCTGGCGCTGTTCAATATCGCCCGTGCATTCCCGCTGTTTCTGCTGTATTTGCTTACACTTGTCCTCGCTCTCTTTGAGTTCCGCGGCGAGGCGTTTCCGGTGAATGGCATACTTGTCTTTTTGTTTCGGCAGTTCCTTTTCTTCCGCCCTGCATACCGCTATCTTACGGTCAAGTTCCTGTAGTTCTAATAATGCCTGCAAAACGTTCTATCTCCTGAGGGTTGAATATAAATAAAAAAAAGCCGCAACCTAAACGGTTGCGGCAGTAAAGCATGCCGGTTTAAACATGACAGGGAGCAGTCCGGTCTCCCGGGCAATGGTGTGGGTAAACATCAGCGCCTGGCGGAGCGCCTGCCCGGAGGGGTTACTGGAGTATCTTCCTGAAATATTCATCCTGATGTCCAAGACGGGCCGGCTTGAGGGCGTGATCGAAGTTACGCCCTGTACGAACCCGTTGTTTCAACTGTAACAGCCCGCGAATATGCCGGGACCACTTCTTTATTCATACCCAGAATAACGAAAGTGAAGTATATCAAAATCCTTGTCCCGGAGACAAAAAGGATGTATAACAAAACTGTGATGGCGCCATGTGCGTTTCCCGGGACACGGAGTCAGTTTTTGTAGGGGACCGTCCCGGATTCATCCACGTTGTACCCCCAGCGGCGTATATATTCCATGCCCGGCAGAAAGTCATCGGCCAGCAGAGACCGTTTATGGCGCAGTTGTTCCTCGAGCGACCTGATAAGAGACGCTTGGTTCGGTTCCTGAACGAGATTTCGCTGCTGAAACGGGTCTTCGTGATTGTCATAGAGCAGCCAGGGACCGTTAAGATCGCAAACGTAAGTATGACGCCGGGTACGAAGACCGCGGTAAGCGCGCCCCTTATGCCGTGCGGTGGTCCATTCGCCGAAGGGATGAGGGCACATGATCAGGGCGGCGCTGTCGGTCGGGTCCGGACCACCCCGGACATATCCGGAAAAGTCCAGTCCCTCCACCGCTTCGGGGACCGCAATGCCGCACAGGCCGAGCAGGGTTGGCATAATATCAGGTGCGCTCACGGGCGCTTCACAGGGACCCGGTTTGCGACCTCCAGCGCCCGGGCAGTGCAGCAGGAATGGAATACGGATGGATTCGTCCCAGGGGCGTTGCTTGTGCTGTTCGCCTTGGGAACCCAGCATATCACCATGGTCGGAGGTAAACAGGAAAATCGTGTCATCTTCTAATCCCTGGTGGCGCAACAAGTCCCATATCTGTCCGACACAAGAGTCCAGGGCGGTACAATGGGCGTAATACCCGGCCAACCACCGGCGGGCCTCCTCTGCCATGAAGGCGGGCACATTCGGGCGCAGCACGATATTTTCAGGGACATAGAGGTCACGGTAGCCTAGCGGTGCGGTCTCATAAGGGTTGTGGGGAGGGCCCCAGGACAGCACCAGCAGAAAGGGCTTGTTCGTTTCACGGCTCTGGATATACTGCAAGGCATCCTGCGTCTGGGCGAAAGCGTCGTAGTCCTCCCAGTGCCGCTGTTCACTGCCGGTGCCCGCGTAGTAGGCGGAATGATTATAATCGTGGGTGCATTCCAGCGCTTTCCAATAGGAGAATCCCTGCCGGCGTTCCGGGGGTATATAGGAGGAACGGCCGTTCCCGTCCAGATGCCATTTGCCGATATAAGCCGTATCATACCCGGCCTTGGAAAATATCTTACCCAGACTGGCTGCCTCCGTGTTGAGTTGCACATCATTCACGAACACGCCATGGGTCAGGGGATACTGTCCGGTCATCAACGAACCGCGAAAGGGAGAGCACACGGGACAGTTGGATACGGCGTGGGTAAAATTCAGACTCTCTGTTGAAAGTGCGTCGAGGCGCGGCGTCTTGACATTGACATCGCCTGTGTAACCGGTTGCTTGCGCGCGCCATTGATCCGCGAACACGAGTACAACATTGGGTTTATGTTTCATTTTCCCGCGCCTGTTCCGGTTGTACCGCCTGACCTTGAATCCGATCGCGGCTTATGGTGCCAAGCAGTTCCCGGAGATTTGGATACAGCTGCTTGTAGCGATTGAACTGTGATGCATACCGTTCATGGTTTCCCGCTCCAGGTTCAAAAACACGGTCCCGGGCGACAAACTGTTCCGCTGCCTGCTCCGCGTTCGCATAGACCCCAGTAGCGATTCCCGACAGCATGGCCGCCCCCGCCACGCCGCATTCCGTGTTCTTCAACCGTACGAAAGGCGTGCCGAAGATGTCCGCCCTGATTTGTAATAGGACATCTGACTTCGCGGCGCCGCCCGTGGCGATGAAGGCCGACGTGTCAATATCCAGCCGGCGGAGCGCTTCCAGGCTCTCATAAAAATAAAAGGCGGCGCCCTCGATGATGGCTTTCAGGATGGTTCCTCGTGTTGTATCCGTGTGCAGTCCCGCGATAACCCCCGCTGAATCCTGAAGATACTCGGGCGCACCCGTTGGTTCGAAGTGGGGCAGCACCAGCAGCCCCGTCGGCGCTTCCGGCATCTCCGCCAAAAGCGCATCATAAATATCAGCTTCCTCGGCGAGCATCCTCCGGTCCGCTGCGGCGAACACGTCACGGAACCACTTCAGAAGTACGCCGCTCTGGTTGTAAATAAAGGACAGGTATAATCCGGACAGCACATGATGTTCAATACTAAGCCGCGCCCTGAGCATGGCGTCAAGCGGGGGAATACGATCGAAGACCGGCGTGATGCATTCCATGGTGCCAATCCCGCAAACGGCCTTGCCGCCGCGGATAATGCCTGCGCCCAAGGCATTGCAGCACTGGTCATGTCCGCCGAGGACAATTTTCGCTTTACGGGACAAGCCCAGTTCGCTAGCAAAAGACGCAGCAACGGTTCCCGTAACCGTGCCGCTCGGTGCAACCGCTGGAAGTAGGTCCCGGGAAATTCCCCCCCAATCCAGCAACGTCCCGGACCAATCCTCCCGCTGCAAATCAAATAACAGGGTACGGTTGGCGTGGGAATAACTGGTCACCGCCTCGCCGCCGAAAAGATAAGAGACCAGGTCCGTCCAAAGCAGGAATTTCCATGCCTGATTGAAAACCTGTGTGTCATGGTCTTTCATCCATAACAATTTGGGCAGGGAATAATTCGCGGCCAGGATATTCGGGTTGATGTTATAGAAGGGCTCCTGTCCCATCTGCTCTTCCAGTTGCCGGGCATACTCACCGCCGCGTATATCCGAAGACAATATGGCGGGCCCCAGAATGTCGCCCGATGCGGACACGGGTGTCATCGCCTCACCCATGGCGCTGACACAGAGCGCGGTCACCGGGTCGCCCGGCGCGGCAGTGGCGGCCTCCCTAATAGATGCCTTTACAAGCCGGACTACTTCCGCGCTGTCCAGTTCCGCCCACCCCGGCCTACGGTGCAGGGTGGGATATTCGCGGTATGCCAGGGCAAGTGGACGCCCCGTTTCCGAAAACAGGCCCGCCTTGCAACCGGTGGTGCCAATATCAATACCCATGAGGCTCATGATATGCGATACCCCTCATTAATATTTACGCTGGCAAAACAGGCGAACAGGACCACAACATCAACCTAAAAACGGCAGTTAACGTCGGGAAAACCTTTCAAAAAAAGGGCCGAGAGGACTCAAAGGACGCACCAGTCGGGAGAGCCTTTTACTGTCCTTTTGGTCGTTTATAGCCTTTATGTCCTTTGGTTTGAAAACTGCTTGTGAATCCGACTGCCGTTTTTAAGATTAACCGGAGTATAACACATAATCTGATATTGGGAAAGGAACATTGATTGACGCGTACTGCGTCTTTGTGCCCCTTATTTTTGTTTGTGCTATACTGACATACGTGACTTTTGGCTTTCGTTGAACTATGGGAGAAACGAACTATGAACAACGAAGAAAAAGGAATATGGGGTTTTTTGAGCTACCCGTGGATGTGGCTTATGAAAATGACGGTTGAAATCATTCTGATGCCAGTGAACTGGTTTTGCTATACCGTTGGCATGGACCCGGTAGCCATTGAGACTCCCTTTCTTTACTAATATTGGACGGAAGAGGAACCGGCGGCTATCCGGTGTCCGGGTAATGTGCGTTGGGGAATATTCCGCAGTACCTTTCTCCATTCAAAGCGTATTCGGGGCGGACAACCTGTTTGTGGCCTTCTCCAACAGGGGGGGGCAGTACTGCCTGAAATGAGTTCATCCGCCGGTAAATATCCGCTGCAGGGAGTAATAAGCCGGTTTCGGGGCTCCGGTGAAATCAATGACGGCATTATTCGCCGGACAGGGGAAACAATCGTGCCCCATCCAAATAATAAAGCCGCCGCATCGGGGAAAACGTTTTTTACAGGTTGCGGCCGCAATGGCATAGGCTTCGGCCTGCCGCGTCTGGGTCTCCACGATGTAAGCCGCCAGGTCCGCCTCGGGGTCTCCCCGGAGAGACGCCCCTGATTGATACAGATCCCACTGTGTCCACCAGGCGGCGGTGTGCATCCAGTATCCCCCTGCCGGCGGCCATAGCAATCCGGGCTCCGCAAAGCGTTCCAGACAGGCCGGGGAAGCCGCGCCGGGCATGCCGACTTCGGAGCGGAACAGGGCGTCATCCTTTTCCCAGTAAGCCCGCCACGCTTCGAGCCGTTCGACGAAGGTATTCCCGGTGAAATTACCCAATCCCCAAGGGCCGTGTATGTCGTGATGCAGGCCGCGCCCGTATTCAGTCGCTTCTGCGTAAAAGCGCGGCCCCGTGGGAGAGGTGGCGATAAATCGGTGTGCGGGGTCCTTTTTCTCAAACAGTTTTTTTAGGCCGTCAATACAGGGATGGGATGCGTCCAGGGGGACAACACCTGTCTTCTCGCCGGGCCCACCCCAGGTCAGTTCATTGCCGCCGCTCCACAGCAGTAACGAAACATGATATCCACGGCGTTGAATATAGGTCTCTGCGATTTGTTTCAGTAAGGCAATGGCTTCGGGTGTATCGGGCGGACAATTTTCGATGCCGGATGAAGACAGGGGCAGTTCCTGCCAGACGAGGAGGCCGTTTTCATCGCACAGATCATAAAAGAACGATTTTTCGAGAATTCCGCCGCCCCAGACGCGTAGCACATTGGCACCCATGTCTCGATAAAGCCCGAGCAAACGGGCATAATCTTCAAATGTGGCGTCGTGATAGATTGCTTTCGGAGGCACCCAGTTCACCCCCTGCAGGAAGACGGGCCTGCCGTTGACGACACACAGCCAGGGCTCCACCCCTGCTGGTGCGCCTTCGCAGGGCTGCCACTCCACCCGCTTGAATCCGATTTTACGGGAGGCGCCCCAGACAATACGACCACTTTTGTTATGGCCCGTGATGCGCAAGGCATATCTTTTTTGCAATCCGGCGCCATTGGGAAACCAAGGCTCAACTGCGCAGCCCGAAAGGGTCAGGGTGCATTTTCCCCCGTCGGGTACCGCCGCGGTCAAGGCCGCGATTTCACTTCCGCCCGCGCAAAGGCTGAGATATATGCTATGCAGATCGGTGTCCGGTCCGTATTCGAGCGAGACGCGGACGGCGCCTGTTTTCATGTCTTTTTCCAACTCCGTGGTTACGTCTACAAGGGTGCATGCGGCGTCCTGTCCGGTCAGCAGGGCGGCGGGCTCCCAGGGGCCTACCGGCACGATGCGCGGACACCAGTCCCAGCCGTAGTTGTAGCGGGGCTTGAAATAGCGGGAATGAGAGGTATAGCCGCATTGTCCCTGCTCTCTTGGCGGTTCTTCAAAAATGATGGAGAGCAGGTGGGGACTGCCATCGGCCAGGCAGGCGCCAAGATCAAGGCGGTGAGGCGTCAGCGTGCCTTCGAACCGGGCTTTTTCGGCACTGTCCACTAGAATCCATCCCGAATAATCCAGTCCGGGCGCCTCCAGTACAACGGAATCCCCGGCCCGGAACTGTTCCAGTGTAACCCGGGCGCTGAGCTCCCAATGGCGGTGTTCCACCCATTCACAGGCCAGGGAGTTCCTTCCCACGTTCCAGTCCGGCAGCAGCCCCGCCTCCAGTAACAGTTGTTGCACTGAAGCCGGGAAACGGGCGGGCAGGGGGCCGATGTCCGCTTTGATGGGAGCGGATTCTTCCTGTCCTTTTCCCAGCCGCCAGGCAAAGGGACGCCATCCGGTCAACTGCCAGTCCAGTGTGGATAAATCGATGCGTGCCATGTATTTCTCCTTTAAAAATAAGGGTGCGAACCCTGCCGCTGAAAGGGTATTCAAGGAAACGAAGACCTGCTTTGCCACGTTTTGAACGCGGCGTGTAATTTTCGCGCCTCCGGGCAAGTGTAGCACAGCCAATCCTCGCGGAAGAATATTTCTCAAGGAGTGTTTACCGTTACATGCGCGGATAAGGCTGCAGTCTCCATGGAAGCCGCAAAAGAGGTATACTTGCCCATGGAAGACATTCAACTTACGCGAAACGATGGGGCCTTTAGCCAGTTCAAGGGAAAACACGAATGGGCGGTAAGTACAAAATCAGGGTGTTGGTTGTTTCAGAGGATGAGGTGGGCGTGGAACCGCTCTTTTACTGTCTTAACAAAGAGGGGTACCGTGTGTTTCGTGCCGGAACCGGGGAAGAGGCGGTCCACCTTGCCACAGCAGAACCGCCCGACCTGATTGTGCTGGACCAGATGCCGTCGGCCACAGATGGACCCAAAGTGTGCCGCAGGTTGAGGCGGGAAGAGAACATCTCAGCCATACCCATTATTATAGTATCGGTCAGGAACAACGAGGAAGATATTGTTGCCGGGCTGGAATCCGGTGCGGATGACTATATTACCAAACCCTTTAATTCAGAAATATTAAGAATTAGGGTAGTTAATCTAATTCATTCCCGTGAAAACCTGAGAAAACGATTTTTGAAAGAAGTATATCTTACTCCTAAAGAAATTACAGTAACTTCATGTGACGAACAATTTTTAAC
>JAKLHG010000128.1 GCA_022710255.1 Candidatus Hydrogenedentota bacterium | reverse complement strand
ATGCTGATTGTGATGGCGGGCGGTTCCGTAGTGTTGTGTCCCACCATGGCCTGGGCGGCATTTTTCACCAGGTTCAGTAGTACCTGCTCGATTTTGGTCTTGTCACAGGGAACGGCCGGCAGGTCCGCCTGGAAATCACGATAGATCTTGATGTTCCGGAAATCGTATTGTTTTTTGAGATCATAGTCGTTCGCTGCCAGGCGCAGGACCGTCTCTACAATTTCAGGCAGATTCGCGGGAAAAAATTCCGAGCCGCTCCGCCTGCTGAAAGAAAGCATGTCGGCGACGATTTGGGCTGCGCGCATGCCGTCCGACCGGATACCTGAAACGAAGTCCAGAATACCCCGTTCCTGCAGGTAACGGTGTACGAGTTCCAAGTCGACTCCGAGAGTCTGGGCCGTTTCCACATTCTTGGGCAAGTTCTGCGAAGTGCGGCGCTCGATGTTCTGGCAGGCTTGCAGAATGCCCCCCAGCGGATTGTTGATTTCATGGGCCATGCCCGCCGCCAGTCCGCCGACCGACATCATCTTCTCCGTTTGCACCATCATATCCTCGATCTGCACACGGCTGGTAACATCGTCAAGCCGCACCACGGCGCCCTGCGCGCCGTTGGCGACCAGGGGGAATACCCGCAGATCGTAGTATTGTACTGACTCTTCCCCATCCCGCACCATGAAGCGTTCGTTTTCGACCGTCTTCCCTTCCCGGATGGCGCGGCGTACCCGGTCAAGGCGATCTTTCAACAGTGGGAGAACGTCGCCCAGGTCGCGGCCGCGGGTCTGCTCTTCGGTCAGCCCGGTCAGGTGCGCCGCCTCAAGGTTCCAGTGGGTCACCGTGCCGTCCAGGTTTACTGCCACCAGCACGGAAGGCATCGAATCCACAATGTTTTGCAGGTACGAACGCATGCGTTTCAGGGTGTTTTCATCTTCACGCCGCTTGAGTATGCGCCACATGCCTTCCATAAGAAGCGTCAGTTGGCGCACATCAGCTTCGTCATAGGGGGTTTTCTTATTGCCAACACCCGCTACAATAACAATGCGCCCCTCGTCAAAAACAGGGATATTCATATGCCGGCGAATGCGGACGTGTCCTTCGGGGTATCCTTTTTTCAGCGGATTCGGTGCTTCATAGTCATTGGTAATCACGGGCGCGCGCTGCCGCACGGCTTCGCCCCAAAGCCCGGTGTCTTTGACAGGGTACACTATGGGCTTGTCTTGAATCGCGCATTCCTGCATCGCGGTGCGCGACCAGGCGTACATACTCAACACCGTTTCGTCCTCATTCATGAAGGCAAAATAGCCAATGGTGCTGTCTGTCAGCCGCACCGCTTCCTCAAGCGCGAAATCGGTGAGTTCCTTGGTGGATGCCCGGGTCATCTGGCCGAGTTTAAGCAGCGCCTCCAGGCGCATTTCGTTTAGATGGCGGGCCTTTTCCGCTTGCTGACGTTCCGTCAGGTCCACAAACGTGACGACATTCAAGTCGCCGAACACGGCGGCATGCACGTTCATCTGTTTAATTGAACCGTCGCGCGCCGTGATGGATACTTCCATGGGTGTGATGTTTGTCTGCAGCAGGCTGGCCTCGGCGACCCGGCTGTTCCACTGGGCGGCGACTTTGTCGCGATAAGAAGGATCGGGATAGGCTAAAGGCCACCAGGCGGAGACATCAGGAAAGTCTCTGATGGTATATCCGAACATTTCCACAAAGCGCGGGTTTTGATAGAGCATGACCTGCTCCAGGCCCCTGGAGAGTATTACACCCACCGGAAGGTGGGTCATAATGAACTCGAACTGTTCTTGCTCCTGGCGTACCCGGTCCTCGGCGCGGCGTCGCTCTGTTACATCCACGCCCGCGATAATGCAGTGGTCGATCTGTCCCTGTAGTGTTTCCAGGGCGGTGCCGTGCCAGTGTACCCAGCGCACACCTCCCTCCTTGGTATACCACAGAGTTTCCTCTTCAATAGGTGTGCCCTTTATAAACAGGGAACGGAAGCGTTCACAGGGATTCGAACCGTGTTCGCGGGACAGGAACGCGTCCCAGAAAATGAGGCGTCGGGCTTCATCGGCGGCATAACCGGTAATCTGTTCACAGGCGCGGTTGAATTCCAGGATTTTTCCCTGCCGGTCAATCAACAAGATTGGCGCACCGCTGCTGTCCATAATCTTGGAGAGGAAATCATGTTGTTTTTTCAGCTCGCCCCGCGCCGCTTCGATTTCCGCAGTGCGTTCGGCAACGTGTTGTTCCAGGGTGGCGTTGGCTTGTTCCAGTTCCCGTCGGGCGGCACTACGGATTCGTTCCAACCGGTGGACGACCCAGGCTGAACCGATGATGATGGCACCCATGATGGCAATACGGACCACTACAAAAAGCGAAACGCCGAAGGCGGAGGTGTAGAGACCGGATTGTTCCCCCAACAGCCGAATCCAGGCCAGTGCCAGAAGTGTCAGGAGGGTCAGGGGGAGCAATAGACGCATCATGAAGCCGGCAGCGCCTCCGGCGGTCAGAAGACGCGCCCATCCACGGTCAGACCCCAGAAATAGAATGCCCGCGGCGGCCGTCATGAGGGTAAAGGCGGTAAGGGGATTTATGGATATAGGCACGCCCCGGTAGAAGAGTTCCCCGTCAATGCCATAAAGATGGCCTGTAAAGGGCAGCAGGGCAGCCAGAAATGCGGCTGAGGCAAGGTACTCCGATGGCTGGAACCGCCAGGAGGCGGGCATACCGGACAGAAGCAGGGATGAACTCAGGAGTACAAACGTAAACGCGGTCATTACCTCCATGTGTGCCGAATAGGCTCCCTGCGGGGCGAGGTCGCCTGCGCTGAAAATGAACGCTTGCAGCCCGAATTCCGCCGGAAGCCAGTATTTTCCCAGGATAAGCGCACCCGGCACCAGAACCAGCAGGGCACACGCGCGGCCTGCCGCTAGCGCAACCATGGGGGAAGGTGCGTTCGTATACAAGAGGATAATGCCAATGCCCAGTAACAGGAAGCCCGGAGCGGGCGGGGCGTTCAAGGCGAGCAGCTTTGCTGTGGTATTCCCCATTGCCGCCAGGTCGATGGCCCATACAACAAGGGCAGCCCCGCCTGACAAGAGGGTAATCATGGCTGCCGCCAAGGATAACCGGCGTACTTGGCGTGTGCGTCTCTCCTGACTCGCAGTGTCCATCCCATCTCTTCCTGCGGGGTTTATCTGCCGCCGTTTTCTTGGAGGTTACAACCCCGCCTTGCTGTTCCCTCCAGGAACACCTTCGGTCAGTGCCTCAGGGAGCGATGGGAATTGTAAGGTGGAAACAGGAACCATGTCCTTCTTCACTTTCAAAACCCACCGTTCCTCCGTGCATTTCCACGAAATCCTTTACTATGGCAAGGCCTAGGCCGATACCGCGTTTCCCGAATTCATAATAACCCGATGAATGATGCGTAATGTCCAGGGTTGAAAAGAGCTGCTCGAACATGTGGGGCTTGTCGATATCGGATACGCCCATGCCTGGGTCGATGACGGAAATCCGGATGGCATCCGAATCCTCCCGGCATGCCTTTACCTGGATGGTCATATTGTCTGGAGTGAACTTGATGGCGTTCATCAGCAGGTTCGCCAAGGCATCGCTTATCTTGCCCGGATCCAGCCATACCTCCGGAAAATTCATCTCGGTTTCCACTTCGATATGTTGAGACCGCAAGGCGGCAAAAGGCGTTACTCCGTTGACCGTGTCGCGAATCAGCACATTGATGTCCATGGGTTCAAGATTCAGTTCCTTGACGTATTTCCCGTTCTTGCTCGCCTTAAGCGTTTCTTCCACAATGCGCCACAAGCGTTGCGCGTTCGCGGAAAGCGATACGATGGTCTTTTGACTGTCGGTGCCGCGAAGCGCCTTGTTGGTGGAAAGCAATTCCAGGTTCAGCAGGATGAGGGAGAGGGGGCTGCGCAGTTCATGGGAAGTCAGAGAAATAAAAGTTGATTTCATGCGGTCGATCTCGCGAAGTTCCGCGGCGATGGCTGCCTGAATTTGCGCCTCGCTTTGCAGATGAATGACCCGTTCCGCCGAATGCATGCGCACCAGCAGTTCATCAGCGTCCAGAGGCTTGGTCATGAAATCGTCCGCTCCAGCCGACATACCCGTCAGAAAGTTTTCCTTGCCTGAACGGGAGGTGATGAGCACAATAAACATGTAATGATTACGTTTAAGTTGCCGCGTCCGTCGGCACACTTCTAAGCCATCCAGTCCCGGCATCATCCAGTCTAACAGCAACACTTGAAGAGAATCGTCCCTCTCAATTTCCCGCATTGCTTCCTCGCCATCACCGGCGGTGCGTACTTCATGGCCCCAGGCGATTAACTGACGCTCAATCAACATGCGAATCATTGAATCATCATCTGCAACGAGAATTTTCATTACACTGATTCCTTTATTGTGGAGCAAATATCGTCAAAAGCATTTTTCATAGTTTGTTATTATAAACGCTTTGGGTATATTTTTACAACTAATATCTTGATGGGGTGGAATGAGTGGGGTATTTATATCTCGGAACCGGACTCCGGGCCCGGACGAACGAAAGCGGTTGAACTAAATTGATAGTGGCCTGGCGCTACTGTGTAGACGGCCATTCCGTTTTCAACGCGGAGAAATGTAACACCTTCGGCACTGGCCGCAGGTTGTCCGCTTTCACGAACTGCATCCGGGCTCAGCGAGGGCACGTACACTGTCGCTTCCGTATTAGCGGGAATCGTGAGGCGCCATACAAAGGCGCCGTCTTTGACATGCCATTCACTGAACACGGTTCCGTAAGCCGTGAGGCAGGAGGCCTTGACATGGGTCAGGTCTCCGACGGGCAACGGCCTCAGGACCAGCCGTTTGAAACCCGGCTGTTCCGGGCGTATCCCCGCGAGGTATTCGTGGAACCAGAGGTTCAAGTCGCCCACCAGCATGACGTGGTTGTGGGAGTTCATGGCCGGGTCGGCGGTGTTGCCGTTCCAGAGTTCCCAGATGGTGGTGGCGCCGTTTTCGATCATGTAGCCCCAGCTGGGGTAGGTGGTTTTTGTGGCCATGTCATAGGCCAGGTCGGGGCGTCCATGGTCGGACAGAACCCGCATCAGCCATTGGCCGCCGATGAGGCCCGTGCCGATGTGGCCCGCAGTTTCCCCTTCTATTTTGTCCACAAGGCGCTGGAACAGCCGTGCTTCATCGCCTTGTGGGGCAAGACCGAAAGCCAGAGGCAGCACGCACGAGGTCTGGGTGCCGTTGGCGTACTTCGTCTCGGCGGCATTATAAAACTTTTCGTTGAACGCCGCCTTCATGGCTGTGGCTTTCTCGCTGAAACGCGCCTCATCCTGCGGCAGATTCAATAACCGGGCGTATTTCGTCATCAGGTTCAAGTCGTGGCAGAAATAAGCGGTGGCGATGAAATCTCCGGGTGTTTTGCGCGCGGGATCCTGGGAGTGAATCAGTTCCTGTTTTTCAGGCGGCACGCACCAGTCACCATAATTGTCCCGCGGAATGATGCCTTCCTGCTCATAGGTCAGCATATGTTCAATCCATTTCTTCATGCCGTCATAATGTTCAGACAGCGTGTTCAGGTCGGCATACTGCTCGTACAGCATGTTAGGGATGATGATGAAGCTGCTGGGCCAGGTCACATTGTCGTTATACAAGGGCCAATAGGCCGGGCAAACATCGGACACGCTGCCGTTTTCCTTTTGGGCGTCTTCCATGTCGCAGACCCATTTGCTGTAAAACGCTGCCAGGTTGAACAGGTAGGTTTCGCCCCGGGACTCTTCGGACCGGTCACCCAGCCAGCCCTGCCGCTCATCGCGCTGCGGGCAGTCGGTCGGCATGCTGCGGTAATTGCCGCGGGTACCCCAGTATACGTTGTGGTATATATCATTCAACACGGGGTTTGAACACACGAACGAACCCGCACGCGTCATATCATCATGAACCACGCACCCCAACAACGTATCCAGGGAAGGTTCGCCGGGATAGCCGGTCATCTCCACATACCGGAATCCGTAGTAGGTGAAACGGGGTTCATTCACTTCCACACCATCGCCCTTGAGGGTGTAGACGTTCGTTACCTTGGCGCCCCGGATATTGTCCATGTACAACATACCGTCCGATGTTACCGTTTCCGCGTGGCGCAGGGTTACCGTGGCGCCGCGCGGTCCCTCCACCGTCAGGCGGCACCAGCCCACCATGTTCTGGCCCATGTCGTAGACATACACGCCGGGCTGTGGTTGTGCAAGGGCAACGGGCTTCATGTGTTCCACCACACGTAGTGGATTGATTTTCTCTGAGGACAATACGCCGCCGGGCGCTTCCACGGCTTGTACCATGTCCCAGGCAGCGTCATCGAAACCGGGTTCCGTCCAGCCGGGGAACTCCAGGCGCGCGTCATAGGTTTCGCCGTCGTATTCGTTGTTGGCGCGAATCGGCCCTGCGTCCGTGATTTTCCACTGCCCATCGCTGACCAGCGTCTCGATGCTGCCGTCCTCAAGCTCTAGGCGCAACAGCAGCAACGCCTTGGGATAATGGAACGAACGCGTTGTTGTAGGTTCCGTAAGGCGGGGCGCGTAATACCGGCCGTTGCCCAGCCAGAGGCCCAGTGCATTTTCCCCTTGCTGTATTCGGTCCGCAACCTCATGGCTGACATAGAAGACCCGCTTGTTGTATTCCGTACAGCCCGGCGAAAGGACCGCATCGCCGACCTTGGCGCCGTTTAGATACAACTCGGAAAGGCCCAGTCCGGAAAGGTACACCGATGCCCTGCGCACCGGCCGTTCCACGGTGAATTCACGGCGGAGCATCCTCGCTGGCAATACGCGGTCTTCCGCGACGCGCGTTTCCTTCCAGGGGTCCATCCCGGAGGCGCCCAGTTCTTTTGCCGGCTGCCAGGCACCGTCATCGAAATCCGGTTGTTCCCAACCTGCCTGTTCACTGTCGGCCGTTTTCCACGAGGCATCGGTCGTAATGTTATGGATAGCATCGCTGCCCAGGGTCATGCTTAACAGAGCAAGCAATCCGGCCGGGTTCGGGGCATCGCCCATGTTCTCCACGGAAACTGCCAGCACATTCTTGCCGGGACGCAGGCGCCGGGCAAGGTCAAAGGTGGCGGTACTATTAAAATTGGCACAGTCGCCCAGTTTTTCGCCATTTAAAAACACGCGGGCCTGGTTGTCCGCGGCGAGCAACAAAACGCTTTTCGCCGGGGAGGCCGCGACTTCGAAGGACTTACGGAAATAGGCTGTACCCGGTTTGGCGGCGCCGGCGGGATTCTCTTCGGGATACCATATCCAAAGGGCGGATTTGAGTGTCTCATTCAGCGGATTTTGGGTTTCCGATGCATCCATCCCGACCCACTGCGCGCCCGCCCAGTCCTCCGGAGTCAGCACGCCCATGGTCCAGAACGCCGGTGCGCTCCAGGCGGTTGGCTTGCCGTCCTTGTCCCAGACGCGCACCTTCCAGAAACAGGTTTGGAACGACGCAAGCGGCGCACCACCGTAAGGCACCTGGATGGAGGTGTCTGATTCGATTTTGCCCGAGTCCCATAAGGCGCCCTGGTCTTGTTCCAGCGTTTCCCGGGAGGTGCCGGCAAGAACCTGCCAGGCGGTTTGCTTCTGGCCCCGTGCAGTGTCTTGGATCATCCACCCGAGACGGGGACGGGCAACATCCATAGCCAGGGGGTTTGTTAACGATTCACAGGTAAGATTAGCCACCCGCGCTTCGGAAAGGTCCGAAGCACTGCAGAAAGCAGAAAGAAACACTGCACTTACACCAAGAAAAATACCGTTCATGAAACAGGCTCCATGTAGGGTTGGTCCCGGAGGACACAGGGGGTTAGTTTCAGGCAAACCTGAACATTCAGCGTATCGTATGCGTAGATGAATACGCAAGTTTTTCAAGGCTCTGGGCCTTATGTTTTCAGAACGGGCAGATGGCTATTACCACGGACCGCCCCTTCTGATGACTGCATTGACCGGATTGACCTTATTGACAACCTGGCAGTATGTGCGTCAATAAGGTCAATCCGGTCAATGAAGTCACTGGCGTTCAGAGCGGGCGAATCCCTTTACATTCCGGAAACCCCGAGCACCCCCAGAATTCACCTTTGGCGGACTTCCTGCGGCGCATGGGCCTGCCGCATTGCGGGCACTCGGGCGAAGGTTCCTGGTTTTTCTCGCGGGCTTCGATTCGCCTGGCGGTCAACCGCTCGCTGAAGCCACCGGTTTCTTCAAAAGCCGCGCCCTGCGCTTCAATCTGGCTTTTAAGCATATTTAAGGCGCGGCCGATGATAATCAGCATGGTGTTGGCGACGATCAGTGCATCATTAGCATCAAGCCAACGCGCATACTTCTTACGTTGTTCGAGCGCGTGACGGGCAGACTCGTGAACCATATCGTCGGTGAAGGGCGCCGGGTCCAGGGAGATGGCGTTTAGTTCTTGTGACTCGGGGGAATGGGCTGACCATGGCAGTTGGCCCTGGTCGAGAATCCAGATTTCATAGTCGCCGCGAAGTTCACTCAGACTGGCCCGTGCCACGTCCGTGAGTTTCATTTCGGTATCTTTCGAAGTGGCTGAACGCTCGGAGCCTTCGATGATATTCTGCCGTCCACTGCGCGCGGCCTGGGTCATCTGGTCGTATTGACAGCCCTTCGGATCATAAAATTTGGCACGGGCCTCGCGGGGATCCTGGGTGATAAAACGGCGGCAGAACTTCAACGTTTCCAACTGTATGATGGTGGCCAGCGTGAAAGTGTGCAGTTTGCGGAACCCACCGTGTTTATCGAACAGTTCAGACATGGTCACTCCTCCCGGACTTCATTGACCTGATTGACCTTACGGACACTTTATTTGTCAGTATAGTCAATAAGGTCAATCCGGTCAATAAAGACTCTGTGACATAAAGACTCTGTGAAGCAAGTGTGTTTCTTGGGCTGCATTGAAGAAGCCCGCTCTCCTGTGTTGTTAGATCTTTCCAGGATGAAACTCCGCCCGCGCTGTCGCAGTCAATAGGGTGTCAGGATTGCGTCTGGTAAAGAAAGGCTCGACACGGGCGAGTTGACGAAAGAGGA
>JAKLHG010000127.1 GCA_022710255.1 Candidatus Hydrogenedentota bacterium | reverse complement strand
TTCGGACACGCTTGTTGAAGACGGGAAAAAGGCTTCCTTTGATGGGGTACAGGGCGACACCCTGGAATTGGCGCTGGAACTGGACCCGGGTTCCGCGCGGGAGACCGGACTATGCGTAAGGAAGTCTCCGGGCGGCGAGGAGGAAACACGCATTGTGTACAATCCGTCGGAACAAACCTTGCGCATTGAACTCACGAAATCATCATCCGCCGGTTATTTGCAGCATCTCAAATTTATCATGGGCGATGGCAACGGCCCGGTGACGGAACAAAAGGCCCCTTTCTCCCTGCAGCCGGGCGAAACCCTGAAACTGCGTATATTCCTGGACCGTTCCATCCTGGAAGTCTACGCCAATGAACGCCAGGCGCTGGTACAACGCATAGACCCGGTGAGGAAAGACAGTCAGGGCATCACCTTGTTTGCCAACGGCGGCACGGCAACACTCGTCACACTGGACGCCTGGGACATGGCGTCTTCGAATCCCTGGTAACATAATATCTGAGAAGAAGACCTGGTATTCTGTGGCATACAGGCAAGCGCGGTGATGGATAAAGGAGATTGAAATGCCGTTGTATCTGTCCGGTTGTTTTCTTGTCCTTGCACTGTTCGGAACGAGCATTCATCTCGTCCATTGGGGACTGGCGGAACTGGTGATGAAGACGCTTCCCGCGGCGTTTCTCACCATGTGCGCCCTGGGCCTGACGCGCAAGCGATTCAAGCTGTGGGTGGTCCTTGGCGTGGGTTTGGGCGCCGTGGGAGACTTTTGCCTCTGGGTACATTACCCGTATGCGGATATGTTCGGGGTGGCCGCTTTTCTATTGGGGCACATCGCCTATTCGATAGCGTTTTTCAAAGACTTGCGCTGGACGCGAATCCGGGGCGTGGTTATCGGGATGATGGCCGTATTTATGGTTATCGTCAGCGCATGGTCAGCCCGGGCGTCCGGCCGGACATTGTCGTCCATTGAAATAGCCGCCTTGTCTTTGTATGTAGGGGTCATGGGTATCATGATGACCATCGCCATTCTGCACCAAAGTCCGACGTGGTTGATTGGGGCCGGAGCCATTTTTTTCGTCATATCCGACGCCCATATCGCCATACGACAGGGAATGCCGCCTTCCACGCGGCTGCTGTTTGCCCTGTCAGGTTATATTACCTACTATCTTGGTCAATACCTGCTGGTGGCGGGCGCCGCGCAGGAGTCCCGCGTGTCGCAACGCAATAGAATTCTATAACCGGCGGGAGTTACTTGTTTCCAGGGCATTTCCGCACCAAAATAGAGACATAAAGGTATCGAGTTTCCTGTGAAACCCACTGGCACAAGGATGTTCTGAACAACAAACAATTCCGTTTATAAGCATCCGGCCTGTATACTCTTTCCAAATGACTATGGGTACAAGTCATCACCATCGTCAAAATAGGATGTCAAAATGCCCCTCTACCTTACCCTGTGCTATCTCATACTGGCCCTCATCGGAACGGCGTCCTCATGTATTTCCATTGAGGTGGGCATCGGCATCATCAAGGCCCTCCCAACGCTTTTCCTCACCGCATGCGCCTGGGCGTATACGCGTCCGCGCTTCGGGCCCTGGGTCATAATCGGGGTGGTGACGGGCGCTCTGGGTGATTTCAGCCTGGCCAGCGCCGAACGTTCCTGGTTCATGGCCGGGGTTATTACCTTTCTCATCGGACACATCGCCTACTCCGTGGCTTTCGCCAAAGAGTTGAAAAGTACACGGATGCGCATAAGCTTCATTCTCGCAACCTTGCTCCTCATGAATGTGCTTGTAGTGCTGGTTTTTTTACGCATGATTTTTGTGGGGGAACAAGCACTGATTGTTCCCGTTATCATTTATGTGGCCGTAATGAGCGTCATGATGACGATTACGATGCTGCACCGGAGTCCCACGCGGTTTATCACGGCGGGAGGACTTGTCTTCGTCCTGTCCGATGCGCATATTGCCCTGAATCACATGCTCCTGCCCACGCCCCGGCTTAATATTGCCCTGTCCGGTTATGCCACGTATTATCTTGCCCAATATTTGCTGGTGGCCGGCGCGGTTTACGAATCCCGCCTTTGGCAACGGGGATCATCTACATGATATCCCGCATGCGGACATTGACGGTTGCCTGGCGCAAAGCGCTCCAAAAGCCCCGTTTCACGTTCGATCTTATTGTAACGGCGGTCCTATTCCTGGCATCCTTGTACCTGTGCGGAGAAGTTATCCACTACGCCCATACGCGTCCCGGGGTGCAACTCAATGATCCCCTGCTGCATCGGGTCGGGCCGGTCTCGTTGCGTGTGCCTATTTTCCTGGCACTGTGGTCGTCGCTGCTTTTGGGGGTATATGCACTTGCCAAAACCCCTCCCCGCTTTGTGCTCTGGCTCCAGGCATCGGCAGTACTGGCGTGCCTGCGCGCCATCGCGCTTTTCCTGGTCCCCCTGGAACCGTTGCCGTCCATCATCCCCCTGGCGGATCCTGTCGCGACCTTGCGAACAGACACGGGCACACTCATAGTAAACGACCTTTTTTTCAGCGGCCATACCGCCATCCTGTTTCTGTTGTTCCTGGCAGTGGAATCCCCTCCGCTGAAACGTTTTTTGCTGGCCGGAATGATTTTCACTGCGACGGGGGTACTTCTGCAGCACGCGCATTATAGTGGCGACGTATTTTCAGCCCCCTTTTTCGCCTTGGGAAGCTGGCGTATGATCTTGCTCATTCATAAGAAGTGTAATTTTTGGAATACTGACAACGGTTCCGTGGGCCTTTATGACAGCAACGCATAACGCAACTTGGAGGAAACACAATGAAATCCAGCGTCTACGTAATTCCGCTTGGTGTGATATTCTTTCTTTTGACGTCGTTCGCCTTGGCGGAAGCCACCGAAATAACCCCTGCGGACTGGTTCCTCAAGGCCGGCTATGGCGTCTTTGTTCATTACCTGGAGGGCATACAAAACAATGCGGACCAACTTCAAAGCCTGGGCAAAGAGACGACCTGGGAAGAGTGTGTGCGAGACTTTGACACGGAACGCTTTTCCACGGATGTGGAAGCCTCGGGTGCGGGGTATGCGATTGTTACCGTGATGCAGATATCACGTTTCATGATCGCGCCTAATGCCACCTTTGACCGGATTACAGGCTATCAACCCGGAGAAGCCTGTTCCACACGCGACCTTATTGAAGACCTCTACCAGTCCCTCAGTAAACGGAATATCAAATTGATGCTTTATTGGACGGGTGATGGTCCCCGGGCGGATGAGAAGGCAGGGGCCGCTTACGGGTGCGGTACTCCCGTTACCAAAGAATTTGTGCAAAAATGGGCGGACACCTTCCGCGAATACGGGGAACGCTATGGCGACAAAATCGCCGGTATCTGGTGTGATGGTTGCTACTCGTTTATTGGCTACGACGATGAAAAACTGGGCATTCTGGCTGCGGGCTTGCGCGCGGGCAGTGACAAGCGCATTATTGCGTTGAACCCGGGCGTGGATCCCGAAGTGCGCGCCTACACTCCCCACGAAGACTATACCACCGGCGAACAAAATGTTTTTCATGAGGTGCCTGTGGAGCGATTCCTGAACGGCGAACAGTGGCATATCCTTTCCTTTCTGAGCAAAACATGGTGGGGAGAACCCGGCGTGGGCTATAAAAAGAACCAGTTCACGAACTATGTGCTCAGCGTTAACCAGAGGGGCGGAGTCGTTTCCGTGGATATCATGGTTTTTCGTGACGGCGGCTTGGACCGATCCCAGGTGGAACTGCTTAAGGCTGTCCGGAAAACAATACAGGAAGGTGCCGACCAAACTCCCGTGCCGCCCGGCAATATAGCTTGCGGCAAACCGGCCCGGTTGTTGAGTCTGGATGGTTCTCACGAACTTCCAGTCAACAGTGAAACCCATTTCCCCTGGCAAGGTGTGGACGGCAAACCGGACACGCTCGCCCAAGCCGCGGGTGAGTGGCCTTGGACCTACGAGGTGGATTTGATTGACACCTGCACAATTCAACGGGTCAAGGTCACTTTCGGGTCCGGCTATGCCACTGAATTTGAAATTAGAGTCTCCAGGGACAGGACAAACTGGCAAACGGTTGCGCATAAAATCGGTCATGACGGAAATCCATATGAGTTTGAATTTGGCGCAACTCCCGCGCGTTACTTACAAATTCGCGCTCTTAAACCAGATGGGGAGAACCAACCGGGCGTACAGATGTCTGTTTCTGAACTTGAAGTATATCAATAAGTTACACACAGACTTCTTGTGAAACGTTACATAGTTCTCTGAAGATTCTTGTGTACCCCATACGTTTTTGCCGTACTGTGAGAAGTAAAAGGACGATGCTTAAAACAGCGCGTTCAAAAAATAATATAACTTGGGTATTCAGTTCGCTCAAGTAGCCCCTACAGGTTGTGGTTTGAAAGTTTTCGACCGCGCACATGCTTGACCGTATTCTTCTCAAGACACACGAGTCCCTCCAGCCTTTGCATCTCGATAAAATATACGCTCAGCGGGCGCACTGCATCGAGAATTGCATCGTGAACTCACCAAGGGTTCGGGTAGTCCTCCATGAGTTACATACTACGGCTTGTGGTTACTTGAGCGAACTGAATACCCAGGTAATATAAATTTAGCTTGACTTTTGTAAAGATTTATGGTATAAGCATGTTGATTTTTTTTACATGCGAAGTGTATCCGTGTGTTTTGGACTCCCCCTTCAATCAAAAAAAGAAAGCGAGGTGAATACTATGCAGTGCGCATTGTGCAACGAATATATTGATGACAATGAATTCGTCTTTGACGAAGCCTTTGAAATAGACGGCGAGTATTGGCATGCTGAATGCTATGCCGAATACTTTGGAGAAGAGTTGGAAGAAGCAGTCTAATTCTCAAAAAAAGGAACCAATTGCATCGAGTGCCTCGGTCGTTTTATGTGACCGGGGTTTTGTTTTTTTGGGAGCACGGGGTTGTTTACGGATTACTCCAAAAACGTTGCTGCGTTTAATGGACTTATTCCGCCTGTTTATGATATTATTTCTAATGATAGTTGAAACACACAGTCTGCGAAAAGATGACTACCTGCAGGTAGATTTTATCCCTGCCATGTGCGATATGGCCTAAAAACGCGTGGCCTTTCACAGTGAACTGGGAGTTCAATATTTGTGCAGCCTACGGCAAGCCGCCTCGTAGTGGAAGCCGGATGACTGTCGTGAGAACACCCCCCTGTTGAGGGAAAGGTTCACACCGTTTTCAACCGCCAGTCGGCATGTGCGGGGTTTTTTATATCCGGCCGTTTTTTTTCGCTGCCGGGAATTGCTTATGAAAGAGGCGGGGTTTTAAGCCAGTTCAGGTCAAAGCGGTAATGCAGCCGGCTGGATATCAAGTGAATCACGCGGTCGGGGGTCTGTGTGGCGGCCAGGTAACCTGCGGGTTCGGCCTGGGTTGATGTGGCGGTAAAGGCGCGTGTATTGCCGCCGGGCGGAAAGACGCCCCAGCCCGGGGTAAGCAATTTGCGCACCGGCCAGGTTCCTCCGTCATCGTAGGACAGTGCGGCGTACATGCCGTACCCGGTAAATTCATGGTTAGAGGCATCCTTGAAGCGCAAGCCTTGAGGAGAATCATGCTGCGGGTCCGTGAAGGAGACGAACAGCAGAGGGCCTTCCAATAACCGCATCAGTACCAGTCGCTGTCCGCCGCCGATGGGAGGGAATGGGCTTGCAGCATAGGTCCAGGTACGGCCTAAATCATTGGAAAAGCTCCGGGGCATATGCCCGTTGATGGAGTCCCCCCTGCCCAAGGCGAACAGGCGTCCGTCATTAAGTTCCACGACTCCGGCGTGTATTCCCGCGATGGTGCCACCGGAGGCGCCTTCTTCAAATACTGGCGCCGGAGTGCCCGCGCCGGGTTCCGTCCATGTTTTCCCCTTATCAAGGCTGATGTGGATGGTGGAACCGCCATTGCCGCCAGTTGCGGCATCACAAGGCAGGATGATAGCACCCGTTTTTGTCTTGAAAGCACCTGCGATGGGCATGTTGCGCAAGCCCCGTTCAAAGCGCATCCAGCGATGGCCGGACCAGGTCATGCCGTTGTCCGCGCTGGTCCTGCAGAACAGCGCAAGATTGGCCCACCCGTAACTGGCGGAAATCCCCTGAAAATGATAGACTGTGTCGCTGTCCCGGTCCCGCCACAGGGCGGTAGCATGCATGTTTCGGTCCGGAACCTTGTAAAACAGCGATGCCGGGTCCCAGGTATCCGCGCCAAGGCGCAGGCGCGCGGCGGCCACGGCCAGCTCCCGACTCTTTTCCTCCAGCGTGGTGTACCACGTGGCGAACAGGTCGCCATTAGGCATGAATGTGATATCCGGACAATGATTATGTTGGGAAAACAGAGGGCCCCTGGAACCCTCCGGAATTTGGACAAAAGGAATCGGGCCTTCGAAGTAACCGTTATCCTTTGGCGGCGTTGGGGGCCATTCAAAGGCATCCTGCCGCACATTTGTCGCCCAAAGTTCCTTTTCAGGAACAAGTGGCAGGGACGGCGGTACAGGAGCCAACACGATGCGAAAACCAATCAACCAGTTTTTATCATCCGGCAACGCACCCAGCCGATTTGCGCTACGCAAATAATTGAGTTCCACGCCGTGGCTGCCGCCGCGTGTCACTTTGCTGATGCTGTTCTCATAGCCAATGGGATCCGTCTGCTCCGTCCCGGGATACGGCCCGTATTCGTCCAGGCACCATTCCTCCACCAGCCCATGCATATCCATTAAACCCCACGGGTTCGGAGGGGTCTGGCCCACCCGTAAAGACACGGGGACGGGCTCCAAATGCGCCTTCTGTTCGCGGTGGTAAACCTCCGGCAATTCATCGCCTGTATAATACCGTGTCGTGGTTCCCGCACGGCAGGCGTATTCCCATTCGGCTTCCGTGGGCAACCGATACAGTTTCCCTTCCTTTTTGGAGAGCCAGTCACAGAAATCGGCTGCCTCCAGCCAGGAAACGAATATAACGGCTTCATTATCTTCCTTGGACAGGCCCCGCTTGCCCCGTAACGCCCGGTGTTCCGGGTCGAATGCCTCATATTGGGCATTGGTCACCGGCGTGGCACTCATATAAAAAGACCGGGATATCGTTACATCGTGAACCGGCATTTCGTCATAATCGCCGTCCGTACTGCCCATCTGAAACGAGCCTGGCGCAATGCGTATCATCGTCATGCCAAGGCTGTTGGTCAAAGACGCTTCTTCGGATGCCCAGGCAAAGCCATAAAAGAGCATCATAAGCGTACCAAGGGTACGGAATACAACGTGTTTATGCATTTCGCACCCCATCGGTATCAATTCCATGGCCATGGGGAACACATCCGTCTTATGGAAGAACCCCAGTGCGCTATCACGATTTTCATCCATAGTTCACCCCATGGGTAGTTGCCTCATGAGTGAGGGTATTCCGCACGGCGGATTTCCGGTTGAATCGCGCTGTCGGTAACGATAAGGTCTACAGGCTGAACCGTATCTCCTAATGCGTTCCCAATAACCTTCCTGAGGCGAAGCGTCTCTTCAAATCGGTTTTCAGTATGCGGTTCAATAATAAGGAAATCACGTTCACTGCTTGGACGAGCGAGACCGTGCGCATGAGAGCCGAAAATAAGTATAGGGAAACGTTCCTCGGCAACTTGCGTCAGCACAACAAAATAAAAAAAAGATGCCCATGCCTATAACTTACCCGGAAACCACAAAAAGTTCACAGGAATTTTATAGGCAGCACAAAAGTAGTATAAATTTCGCCGGACTTACTGGATTTTTAGTAGGCGCACCTTCTTTGGTGCGCCGTTGGGGAAACGAACCAGATAGTTTGTATTCCCGCCTTTAAGCGTCTATAAGAACGCAAGTGATGATACCCGCCTGTGGCGCACCTAGGAAGGTACGCCTACTAAAAAGAGTCCCCGTTATAGCAAAGATGGTTTCCCGCTTTTTTTCTTATCCAAGCAGGCATAACTATATTACATCAATAGACTTCAGGATGTTGTTGCCATTTCCGGACGTCGAATTTCTTCACCGTTGAGATACTTGTTAATGGTGTCGGCGGCGGTGCGCGCCTGACCCATGGCGCTGATGACGGTGGCGGCGCCGGAAACGATGTCGCCCGCGGCGAAGACGCCGGGCACGGAGGTTGCCATGGTCTCTTCGTCCACAATGATGGTGCCCCACTTGGAGGTGGCCAGGTCGGGCATGGAACGGGGGATCAGTGGGTTGGGGTTGTTGCCAATGGCGATGACCACCGTGTCCACTTCAATGACAAACTCGGATCCTTTTACCGGCACGGGACGGCGGCGGCCGGAGTCATCCGGTTCACCCAGCTCCATCTGAATGCACTCGATGCCTGTGACGCGATGGCGTTCATCGCCCAGGATACGCTTGGGGTTGGTGAGCAGTTTCATTTTCACGCCTTCCTGTTCAGCGTGATGGATTTCTTCAATACGGGCGGGCATCTGCTCCTTGGCGCGGCGGTAAACGATGTGCACGTCGCCGCCAAGGCGCAAGGCGGTCCGCGCGGAGTCCATGGCCACATTGCCGCCGCCGACCACGGCCACCCGTTCGCGGCGGATGGGCGGCGTGTCGTATTTCGGGAACAGGTAGGACTTCATCAGGTTGGAGCGGGTAAGATATTCGTTGGCGCTGTACACGCCGACCAGATTTTCGCCAGGAATGCCCAGGAACGCCGGCAGTCCCGCGCCGGTGCCGATAAACACCGCGCTGTAGCCTTCTTCATCCAACAGTTCCCGGATGGTGGCGTTGCGTCCGACGACGAAGTCCATGACGAACTCAACACCCATTTGTTTGAGGAAATTTACTTCCGCTTTTACGATCTCTTTCGGCAGCCGGAATTCCGGGATGCCGTATACGAGTACACCGCCGGTTTCCTGTAACGCCTCGAATACGGTGACGTCGTGCCCCATGCGGATCAGGTCGCCCGCGGCGGTGAGCCCGGCGGGGCCGGCGCCGATGATGGCCACCTTCTTGCCGGTTTTCGGCGGCAGTTCGGGCGTGGCCACGGCGCCGCTTTGCCGCTCATAGTCCGCAACGAAACGCTCGAGACGCCCGACGGCGACGGGTTCGCCCTTGAGCCCAAGAAT
>JAKLHG010000126.1 GCA_022710255.1 Candidatus Hydrogenedentota bacterium | reverse complement strand
AGCGGCCTCATCCTGCTGCTGCTTCAATACCGGACGCAGTTTCCGCATAATGGACATGCGCTGTTGGCGCAATTCCCGCTGCCGGTCGTCGAGTTCCCCGAAACGGCGCATTACCAGCAGGCTCTGCTCATCGGTCAGTTCCAGGTCCCGCGTGAGCCGGCTGACCATTACCTGCCGCATCATATCGCGGTTGTCTTCCACCACTTCCGGTGATGGGGCAGGGGAAACGGCTTCCTGATCTTCCGCTGGTGGAGGCGGCGGCGGTCCGGAAGGTTGGGCAAAGGGCGTGCCACCGGCGGCCAGCAACACGATCATCAACGGAATCCATCGCTTTGTTTTCATGCGAAAATCTCCTGACAGTTTCAGGCCCCAATTAATGCGGTCCGCAAAGCATTATTCAATGCGTCCGCTTCGGCCTTGTCCATTTTATCCACAAAATCCAACAGTGCCGTAAACGAAGGAGCTTGGCTTCCCGAAAATTCCGGGAGCGGATCTTCGGAGGGTTCTTCCTCGTCATTTAGGCGCGCCTGCCCGGCCATGCTGGATTCAGCAAGGAACCCGAGCAACAGCTCTTCCGGCATCTCTTCGATCAGCATCATAGACAGGGTCATGCCGCAATGGGCGGAGACATCCGCCATATCGAGACCAAAGGCCTCTTCCTGGATTTCGCAGGGCGGCGGTATTGATGCCTTGTCTTTATGAACCGCAACCATGGGCGGGGAGACCGTGTCGGTCACAGGCCTTTGCGCATAGAACAACCAACCGCCCGTCGCCACCACGACGGCGGCGGCCGCCGCCGCGAAGACGCGCAGGAATGCGGAGCTAAGTCGCGTTGTACCGGCCCGCTTCAGGACGCGGTTCGCGAAATCCGGTGTGATTTCCGGTTCGGGAAGGGCGCGAAGCACTTCGCCCATGCGCCGGTACTGCCGGTAGCGCCGCCCGGCGGCCTCATCCGTATCCAACCACTTCCGGGCGGCCGATGTCGCCGGTTCCTCTTCGTCCAGAAGCGCGTTGATTCGTTTCAGCGTCTCGTTATCAGGAGTATCTTTTTTCAACACCAATCCTCTCCATACCTGGTTGCCACATGCGCGCGCACCTGCTCACGGGCGCGCGCCAAGCGGCTGCGTACGGTGCCCACGGGACACCCGACAATTTTCGCGATCGCCTGGTAATTCAGGCGTTGAAATTCGCGAAGCACGAACACCTCGCGATATTCCGCCGCCAGAATGGACACGCCCGTCTCCAACACGGCGGAGAGTTCTTCCGCTCGGGCCGTGTTGTCCGGGCGTTCCGCCCGGGCACCCGGAACACCCTGCGCCTGCTCAAAATCCGCCAGGCGCCGGCGCAATCGGCCCGCAGCGCGCAAGTGATTCAGCGCCGCGTTGCGGGCGTAACAAAATAACACGGTAGAAAAGGCGCTTTCCTGCCGCAAGCGGCCGAGGGAACGGTACAGGTTGATAAAGGCTTCCTGCGCAATATCCTCCGCATCCGGCAGGGAACCGGTCATCCGGTAACAAAAATGGATGATCGGCTTTTGGTAACGGCGCACCAGCGCCGTGAAAGCGCTGTTGTCGCCCGCGGCCGCGTGCCGCGCCAATTCCCAGTCTTCAACTGGCGTCATAACAGAATTCCGTTTTCCTGAAGTTAAACACCCTTTGCCGGAAATAGTTCCTTGCTTCCATGGTAACATGCCGTTACACCAAATACCGGAATCGCCCGTTGGCGGGGTAAAATGGCATTCCAGGCGGTCGTTGCACCTGCCTGCCTTACCAGGCGGCATCCGTCGCTTTGCCGGGGGAATACCCTGAGGCACCGATTTAAAGCCGCGCATCCCGCAAGCGGGGCGCATAGACGGTTTGTCTGAAAACATGCGTCTTGCTACAATTACGTTTTTCCAAGCCGCAAAGATAACAGGAACCCTTCTTATGCGCATTCTTCTGGCCAAACCCCGGGGCTTCTGCGCAGGCGTCGACCGGGCCATCAAAATTGTTGAAAAGGCTCTGGAACGTTTCGGCGCGCCCGTCTATGTTTTAAAGCATATCGTACACAACGCCCACGTGGTGGAGGAACTTCGTGAGAAGGGGGCCGTATTCGTCAAAAGCATTCAGGAAGTTCCGGAAGGGGCCCATCTGCTTTTCAGTGCCCATGGTGTCGCTCCTGACTGCTGGCATGAAGCCCGTGAACGGGGACTGGATATTATTGATGCCACCTGTCCGCTGGTGGCCAAGGTGCACCAGGAAATTCAACGCTTTGCGAAATCCGGATATTCCATCATTTACATCGGTGATGCGGGTCATGATGAAACGCTGGGGGCCATCGGTTGGGCGCCGGACAACATTCAACTGGTGCGCACCGAGGCGGATGTGAGCACTATTCACGTGGCCGATCCGGAGAAAGTGGCGTATATTACCCATACCACGTTGAGCGTGATGGATTGCGCCGGCATTGTGGAAGCGCTGCGCAAGCGGTTTCCCGACATTGTGTCGCCACACAAGCCGGATATCTGTTACGCCACCAGCAACCGGCAAATGGCGATCGTGGCGCTGGAGCCCGAATCGGACCTGGTGCTGGTGGTGGGCGACCCTGAAAGCGCCAACTCATGCCGCCTGCGGGATATCGCGTTGAAACTTGGCAAGCCCGCACATCTTATACCGAACGCCGACGCCATAGACCCCGCCTGGCTGGAAGGTATCGCCACGGTGCTGCTGACTTCAGGCGCCTCGGCGCCCGAACACCTGGTGGCGGAGGTCATCAAACAGCTGCAGCGGCAACAAGCCTGTACGGTGGAGGAACGCGTCCTGGTGGAAGAAGATGTTCATTTTCACCTCCCCTTGGAATGACCGGCGGCCGCTCCCGCGTCTTTTCAATGGTTCAGAACCAAAGGAAAGGGCAACAAATAGCCTCTCAGAGCGTGTACGGAAAGTTCCTTTGACAGCCTGTGCAATCGTAAATCATAGAGATTGCTGCGTTTCAATCGCGATGACATTGTATCCATGTAGCGGTCATTGCGAACAAAGTGAAGCAATCTCGACTTTCCGTACACCCTCTCACGGTATCCCTTGCCGTACGTCCATGACAGGCTCATGATTTGATGAGGGGAAGAACCTGTCTGAATTCGGGCGTGCCCGCCTTGCGCAACCATTCGAAAATGACCATTTCACAGCAGACGCAGACTACCCCTTCCTGAATCATCCGGTGGATGCCCGCCTTGTAGTCCCGTTTCCTCGCCGAGACCACGGCATCTCTGACCAGGAACACCTCGTACCCCGACGCCATGGCTTCCAGGGCTGTCTGCATGACGCATACATGCGTTTCCATACCGATGAGGAGCATCTGCTTTCTTCCCGTGCGGGCCAGGGCTTCCCGAAATCCCGGGTTGGCCATACAACCGAACTCCAGCTTCGGCAGGGCTGGAACCTCGCCCAGCGCGTCACGGATTGTTGCATGGGTGCCGCCCAACCGCTCCGGATTCTGTTCTGTCACCACAACCGGAATATTCAAGGCGCGCGCCACACGGATAAGTTTGGCCGCCTGCGCGATAAAGGCGTGGGCCACTTCTTCCGACTTTGGCATGAGAACATCCTGGATATCGATTACGACCAATACCGAGTTTTCTTTGACAAGCATCTTTGCTCCCTTGAACAACAAACCTGTGAGGGATACGCTATGCCTCACAGGTTTGACACTGTTTTTTTTCTGCAGACCCGTGACCCGCGCTATACGCTTAAATCAAGGTTAATCCACCGGCTCTGCCGCTGGTTGTTGATTAGCGGACCGGACAAGGCATTCCGCTTGTATTACCTTCTGGAACCGGAACGGCTTTTTTCTTCCCGCACGGCGCTGGCCTTATAAAACTGCGCCGGCTCAATGATAGGCGGGTGCAGTCCTTCCGTTTCAATGTCGCCATAGGATACGCGGCCCCGGTACGTACGGTTGGAAAGAATAATGGCAATGGCCTGCCGGGACCACTTGTTCCCTTTACGGGTGAAAATACTCTTACTGTGCAGGTAATCCACCACCTTACCGGTGCTTCGTGTGCGCAGGTATTCCCGGAATACGATACGCACCACTTCCGCTTCACGGTCATCAATCACCAAGGCGCCCGAACTGTCATTCAAACGCCGGTAACCGTAGGGAGCCGGACCCGTGCCATACCGTCCCTGCTGCACCGCCACCCGCTGTCCGCGTTTCACACGCTGACCATGGTCCGGAGCGATTTTTGACCCCGCCCGTTCTTCCCCAATCCCTTTCGAATTTTCTACCCGATTTCCCATGTCGGCTTTCCCACTCGGTCAACATTCCCGAAATTTGCATCTTTTGCGTCTGATGCGTCAGCCCATGAATTCCTTTTGAACTCAGGCGCCAGTTACAGGCGCCATCTGTATGTTGCCATTTTGCCCAAGGGCAACACATTCTATTTTACGCTTAATTTTCGGAAATGTCAAGGCGTCTGAATCCGCAGAATCGCACCTCATAACGGGGGCGTCTTACAAATTTGACTGGTTGATAGCAGAGTGCGCCGTATCCCCCGCGTCCTGTTTTCAGGTCCCTCTTAGTTAGTAAGACATCATTCCGCCGGAACGCCCGACGTCTCGTCTATGATTTCGCGGACTTTTCTCGCAAATTGGTCCACTGAAAAGGGTTTCTGGATGAAATGAACGCCCTCGTTCAGGATGCCGTGACGGGCAATACTTTCGGCGGTATAGCCCGACATGTACAGTACGCCGCACTCGGGAAAGAGTTCCTGGATATGCCTGGCAAGTTCCTGTCCGTTCATTTCGGGCATGATCATATCACTGACAAGAAGATGTATCTTTTTTTCATGTTCCCGGGCCAGGCGGATCGCTTCTCCGGGAGAACAGGTTGCCAGCACGTTGTATCCCAACCGGCCTAGCAACCGGCGGCCCATTTTAAGAATGGACGGTTCATCTTCCACAAACAGGATGGTCTCGCCGGCCCCTTCGGGAATCCGGACCTGTTGCTGTTCCTGTACGCGTTCTTTTGCGCCTGCGTGCCGGGGCAGGAAGATTTTTACCGAGGTGCCCAAACCGGGTTCGCTGTAGATATTTATGAAACCATTGTTTTGCTTGACAATCCCATAAACCGTGGCCATGCCGAGGCCGGTTCCCTTGTCCGCCTCTTTGGTCGTAAAGAAGGGCTCAAAAATGGACTTGCGGGTGATCTCATCCATGCCCATGCCGGTATCCGTGACTACAAAATACACGAATTTCCCCGGGAAAAACCCTTCATGGGTGGTGCAATAAATTTCGTCCAGCGTGATATTACCGGTCTCCACCGTGATCTTGCCGTTTCCCCGGATGGCATCCCGCGCATTCACGCATAAGTTAACCAGCAGCTGATTGACCTGAGAGGGATCGATATAGGCCGTCCAAAGATCTTCCTTTGCTGTCCACACAAGTTCAATGTGCTCCCCGATAAGGCGCCGCAGCATTTTCAACAGGTCTTCAATGACCTCGTTTAGATCAAGGGGCCTGGGATTCCGGGGCTGTTTACGCGTGAAGGCCAGTAACTGGCGGGTGATTTCCGCGGCGCGTGCCACGGCCTGGTGGATTTCGTTCATGGCCATGCGAACCGGATGGTCCGGACCGAGATCCTGCAGGGCCATTTCCGTATAGCCCCCAATCACCATCAGCATATTGTTGAAATCATGGGCGACTCCGCCTGCGAGGCGGCCCACGGATTCCATCTTCTCCGCCTGGGCCAGGCGGGCCTGTAACCCGGCCTGCTCTTCTTCCGCCTCTTTACGTTTCGAGATATCTTCAATAAGGGCAATTGCAGAAATAATGTTGCCTTCTTTGTCTCTTATTGGCGCGGCGTTCACCGTTATCCAACGCTTGACCCCCTGCATGTCCCTGATGACGTGTTGTTCGTCACAAGTTGTTTTACCGTGAGTAAGGGCGCGGCATAGAGGAAGTTCTTCAAAAGGATAAGGAGAACCGTCCGGCCGATACGCCTGCCAGGCGGTATACTCCTTCAACGCATGTATCCCTGCCGAGTCTTGTGGGTCAACACCATGAAGGACAAGAAAGGTCTGATTGACGAACTGCACGCTAATGTCAGGTCCCTTGACAATTAAAACGCCCAGCGGCAACTGCGCCAGGGCGGTTTCAAGCAGTTGTCGAATTTCGTGCAGTTCCGACTCCGCGCGTTTTTGCGCGGTGATGTCCGTGATGAGTCCGACAAGCCCTTGGATGCCACCAGAGTCGTCTTTGATGGCATAAGCACGCATCAGGATATCAATCGGGTCTTTGTTCTTGTCCCGGGTTTTAAGTTCGCCGCGCCAGGGAGTTCCCGCTTTGACGGTATCCATGATTTCCCGGCCGAGGAAGGTATTCTCAAGTTCAGTCTGGAGCGGGTGTTCCCCCACTTCTCCGAAGAGGTCCGTAAAGGCTTTGTTCTGGTAATAATGCGTGCCTGCCGGCGTGGACATGCCGATGGCGTCCGAAGAGTGCTCCACCGCCAGCGCCAGGGTGCGCAGGTTTTCCTCCAGATGTTTCTGTTCCGTGACATCATCGTAGACCGCGACAATTTCATTGGAAGGAAGTTTGTAGAGATGGTTTTCTGTCCAGTGGGAAATACGTCCGTCTTGATATAACATCGGAGGAAGGTGTTCGGCATTTCCAGTATTCCATACGCGCTGCAACGCCCGAAACAAACCAATTTCCTGGGCCCCGGGAAAAACCGTCAACAGAGACCGCCCTATAATGTCCTCCCGGCGGACTTTGGAGATATGCCCCCCGGCGGGATTGATATCTTTAAAAATGAAATCACGGCCGCCGTCCACCGCTTCATAGACGGCCACGCCGCTGCTGATACGTGCGACAAGTTCCCGGTACCGCTTCTCTTGCTCTTTCAGCAGTTCCTCTGCTTTCAAATCCCAGAAGGAAGCCATGATCCCCGCCAGCTGTCCCCCGGAATCTGTAAATAACGAGGTGTTTACCTGTGAGGTGAAACGTGCCCCATCCTTGCAAAGGCCGGACATCACGCCAGACCAGGTGCCGTCTTTCCGCACCCGGGCCAATACTTCCGACGCCTGCTCCCGGGATTCCCAGAAACTCAGGGCTGACCGGCCTAAAATTTCAGACGCATCCGTATATCCCCAAAGCCGGATAAAAGCGTCGTTTACATAATTCAGAATGCCGTTCATGTCGGCAAGGGCAATGCCATTCAACGCATACTTGACGGCCGCTTCCATACGCAGAAATTCATCTTCAAAAGGCATCTTTGTTATCCGTGTCGCCTTTAGAGAAGCCATGGCTTCGTGACAGACGTTAACGGAGGAGTCCAATTTTTGGACATATGGCGTATGCTTTTCCATGCAACCTTACAGGCATCCCTTCCTTCCCTGTTTCTATAAATATCCCAACATGCATAAGGCATCACATGACCCCCTTTTTTACATTTATTCATTGATTATACTCAGAATGCCTCCAAAAGTCAACTTATTTATCGCGCTCCATTATGATAAAAAATAATAAACAAAGATAAATTAATTCTAATCTTAAAAGAAATTAAATATTGGCAATAATAGAAATAAATGCTTAGTAGTTGGGGCGTCCAAAATTTTTACATGCTTACCGGACGGTTGCGTTTTGCCACTGTTCATGCAAACGAATAAGTTCATTCTGAAGTTCGGGATACAGGGGAGCGCGATTTACGGATTCGCCCGGATCCTCCTCCAAGTTACTTAGGAAAAAGGAATCCTGAGATTCGTTGGATTCCGCGTGGCGGGTGTCCGGCGTCTGGTAGACCAGTTTCCAGGGGCCTTTCCGGACCGCCCACTGTTCGTTGGACATCCAATACAGGGCGTCATGGGGGGACGGGATATTCCGGTCCCGGAGAACCCTGGTGATATCCCGCCCGTCGAGAAGAGTATCCGGCAGGGTCAGGGTACAATACCGCGCCAGGGTGGGAAACCAGTCCATGGACGATATGACCTGTTCGCGCACCTCACCTGACGGAATGACACCGGGCCAGGAGACTATGCAGGGGGTACGCAGGCCCCCTTCCCACAGGGTGAATTTATGTCCCCGATAGGGGCCTGCGCTGCCGCCGCCGAAGAAGGCGCGCTCCTCAACGGAATGGCCATTATCGCTTAAGAACAGGATGATGCTGTTTTCGCGCAGTCCCAAGGCATCCACCTTGTTCACAACCTGGCCGATACAGGCGTCTAAATTGCTCACTGAAGCGGCATAATACCGTCGCGGCTCTTCGGGAAGGTCTTTGTACAGGGTCGCAAATTCGGGTTTCGCCTGCATGGGATAATGCGGCAGGTTGTAGGGCAGATATAGAAAGAACGGTTCTTGTTGATGCGCTTCGATAAAGCGCAGCGCCTCGCGGGTCACCAGGTCGGGAAAAAATACACCGTCTTCATGGACCTGCTCCGTATTACGCCAAAGGTCGTGACGGTTCGGCCCGTGCCAGTAAAAGAAGTGGGAATAATTGTCGATACAACCCTCCTTATGCCCAAAGAATTCATCAAACCCCCGGGCGGTCGGGCCCATGGAGGCCTGCATGCCCAGGTGCCACTTGCCGAAAATGGCTGTGTGATATCCCGCTTCCTTGAACAATTGCGGCAGGAGAACCTCCGACCCGGGCAGCCCGGTATCACCGCCGGCATTGGTCTCCAAGCCATTGCGTCGGGGACAACGGCCGGTGAGCAGCGCTCCCCGGGACGGCGAGCAGATACTGGCCGCCACATAGGAACTGGTAAAGCGCACGCCACGCGCGGCAAGCCCGTCCAGATGCGGCGTGTGCAGGTCGGCCGCTCCATAACACCCCACGTCCGCAGACCCCTGGTCATCTGAGAGGATAAGGATAACATTGGGGGAACGGGACGCCTGACCTCGCGCATTGGATAGTCCCCAGGCCACGGCGCCCGCGCCTGTCACACCCATAAACATACGTCTGCTCAATGTATCCATAAGGCATAGATCCTGTCTTTTCAGGCCGGAAATGCGCACCGACTCATGAGAGTGCCCACGTCAAACAAGAACATGGGTTTGATTTTATAGGACTGCCCGCCAAATTGCAATACCAGCCATACCACCCAAATCCGCGCGTAAAAAACCGAGTTGTTGGCGTAAAGCCAATAAGGACAAGGAACGTAGAAGCGGCATCCTGCCGCTTTGCATCAAGACGGA
>JAKLHG010000125.1 GCA_022710255.1 Candidatus Hydrogenedentota bacterium | reverse complement strand
TGAGGGGGTCCTCTTCCGCCGCTTTGAGCCCTTTGCCTTTCTCGGTGGTGCAGTGTAGAAATACCGGCCCGTCCATGTCCTTGATGCTGGAGAGCAGTTCAATAAGCAGGGGCAGGTCATGCCCGTCCACAGGGCCGATATAATTAAACCCCAGTTCCTGGGACAGGCCGCCCTTGGTGATGAAGCCTTTGACGGATTTTTCAAAGTCCTGGATCGTGCGCGTTATCCGGTTGCCGATGAGGGTCTTGACGAAGCTGCCCACATCCTGCTTGGCCCGCTTGTAGGGCCGTGCCGTGATAAGCTGGTTGAAATAATGGGCCAGCGCGCCGACGTTCCGCGAAATAGACATCTCGTTGTCGTTTAGAATGACCAGCAGTTTCGCGTCGAGATGGCCGGCATGGTTCATGGCTTCGAAGGCCATGCCGCCCGTCATGGCGCCGTCACCGATGACAGCCACAACGTGATGGCGTAGGCCCAGGTGGTCCCGCGCCATCGCCATGCCCAATGCGGCCGAAATGGACGTGGAACTGTGTCCCGTGCCGAAACTGTCATAGCGGCTTTCGGAAATCTTGGGATATCCGCTGATACCGCCGCGCTTGCGCAGCGTATCAAAGCGGCCGGACCGACCGGTCAGCAGCTTGTGAGCATAACTTTGGTGGCCCACGTCCCAGATTAATTTGTCTTCCGGTGTATCAAATACATAGTGCAGGGCGATAGTCAGTTCCACCACGCCCAGGGGCGACGCGAGATGGCCCCCGTTGCGATTTACCGTTTCAATGATGCGCGCGCGGATTTCGCCTGCCAGCATTTCCAACTGGTCCAGACTCATGCCCTTGATGTCTTGGGGCGTCTTCAATGTATCCAAAAAAGTCGTCATCATAAGCATTCTTTTTAAGAAGGATGTCAGCCGCAATCAGGAAGGGCGGTTCCCGCCCGTATCATGTCCTCGGAAAAACCGCAACTGCGGCGCGTTGAATCATTGACATCGCTCTACGCAAAAAATAACCTCGTATCTCGTTTATGCTCGATACAGGTAGGTTTGCCGTAATGGCAGTATACCCGCAGTGTAATGGTTAACCAGCCTTTCCCTTCATATGCGCCGACGATTCGCCCGTTCTTCCTTGAAGAACCAACGCAACGTAACGTGCGACACTATTTCCCTGCCTCTTTGTACATGTCCAGCCGGCGTCGGCATTTTATGTAGTTTTCACCTGCCCGGCGTCATTTATGAAAAGCCGTCCGCACGAATCTACACGATTAACCGGCCTGAGCATTCATGCGCGCCAATCTCTTTACAGTCCTGATGTTGTCCGATTTCAGAAGCCGGACCGGTTCCCACATGTTTGCTGGAAAGATGCACTATTGTACCAAATCAGTGCCGGGACTGTACATTTTTAAACGCAAGATTGCGAGATTACGGGGTAAAGACACGCGTTGAAGGCATCTTTACTTGCGCCCAGAAAACGAAGGGGGCCTTACTGGCCTCCGGGTGTCGTCACGGCGCCTTTTTCTCGCCGCTGAGAATTTTGGCCAGGTATTTGCCCAGGCCGATAAGGGTCAGTGTCGGCGGCAGTCCCCACGCTTCGGGGATTACAGAGCAGTCGCAGACATACAGGTGGTCGTATTCGGTCTTGAGGCTGGCGTCAAGGAGGTCGCCAATCTTGACGGTACCGCCGGGATGGGAGGCAAGGTACCAACTGCTGAAAATGCCTTTCGCACCGGCGTGTTGCAGGATTTCCCGCGCCCGGACCGCGCCGCGCAACAATTTCCGCCGGTCCTGTTCGGTCAGTCGTTTACGTACGCCACCTCGGTCCGTAATACGCCCCCCCAGCGTGTCCTGCGCCTTAATCATAATGCGCAGCATCTTCCGCTGGGAAAACATGCGGTGGAACCGGAGTACCTGCGCCGTAAACAGCATGTCCAACAGAAAAGGCACAGACATGTCGGTCATCATATACCCCTCTTCCGCCAGGTGGATGCCTGCGGTCATGGGAATTTCGCTTACCCGGGCCCGTATATCCTTCACCTCGCCGCATACTGTGATAAGGGGGTCGAAAAAGAAATCATACCCCGCCCGGCGTATCCCGCTGTTTCGCAGGATTACCGGTGAGCCCAGGCCGCCCGCCGCAATAATGATATCTTCCGCATAGGCATGATGATTTAACCCGCCTGACGTGTACGTTACCCCGACGGCGTGGTTCCCGTCCAGTATCACCTTCCTCACCCGGGCATGATTGATGAGTTCCGCGCCTTTGTCCACCGCCTCTTCCACAAACATGCGTGCATCCCAGCGCACCCGGTGGGGGTCGCCATAGTAGCCGAAGGGAAAGTCCGGCTGCCAGCGGTCCTGGTACATGTACTTTTCCAGTACCCGCCAGTCATAGCCCAGGCTGACGGCGCTCTCCATGATACGCCGTGCCATGGGCGATACCATTTCGTCCTTCAGCGGTGCGACGGGCAGTTCCGCCCGCGCTTCCGCGACTTCTTCGCGTATATGGACGCCGTACTTCTCGAGCATGTCAAAGGGCGTGGGAAAACAGGTTCCGTAATAAAACATCGTGCTGCCCCCCGTGCACACGGCGCGCACTACGCCCAGCATCTTATGCGTAAGCAAAACCTCTTTACCCGGAATCCCGAACCCTTTGAACGCCTGCCAGGGCGTCCCAGTAATCGGGTCGTTGCTGCCCCATTCCAGCAGGAGAACGCGTTTCTTGCGTTCCGTAAGTTCCCTTGCCACCGTGGCGCCTCCCGGCCCCGTGCCCACAATGATCGCATCATACGCCCGGCGTGCTGTTTCCATAATGCCCTCCGAGATGCTTTGAAATTCAGGCACGTGCATAACAACCTTGGCTCCACTGTAGCAAAGGAAAATAAGAAAAAGCAACCCCGGCGGAGAACATAAACCAAGAAGGGATAACTGCAGCGCATTATAAAATTCTGTATGTAATACATGTTTCCTTGCACGGCAAACATAGTCCTTATTAGAGGCACTCCCAATCTGCGGTAAAAATTTATCTTGACACCCGTACCGAAATAATGTATATAAAATATGACACAATCAAGTTTTGTATTGAAAAAATGTAAAGTGTGAAGTACGGTTTTCCGTAATACTGGGATGAGGAAGTAGACTATGTTTTCATTACTAATCGATACTTACCCCCGCTGCCGGAAGACAATGTTGTATACCATCGTAAATGCCTTGGTTATATCCGCGATGCTGCCCTGTTCGGTGGTGATGGATGGGAGTCTGTCTCCCGCATATGCGGCCACTGCCGAATCGTCAACCCGGCAAGTTCCGGACATTCCCCTTGACAAAACAGAAACGGTAAACCAAGGACAGGCGGAAGAAATCCTTCCGGTTCCCGCGGATGATGTGATTCCCGTGCCGGGCATTACTTTGTCCCCGGAACAGCGTACGCGGCTGCTGCGGTTCCTGACACACCGGGAAACGGAGGCCGCCAACCTTCTCAGGAACATACTCAACGCGGCTTCCGTGGATGGGGAGTCCCCGGAAAGGAGAATTCCCTCCGTGAAGGAGATGCGGGAGTGTTTTGAAACAGTCAATTCCTCATCCGCCTCCGAGGAGATGGACCAGTCTCTTAATGACTTTGTTTGGGCGGTATCCAAGAGACTGGTGCCGGAAAACGAACTTGTGGAACTCGCCAAATCGATACCGGCCTATGGCGGGTGTGCTAATCATAAGTCTGTTTACTGGCGTATTGCGGTGAACCAGATTACCGGGCATGCATTGGCCGCATCCGGCCGGGATGAGGAGGCGTTGGGGCTTCTGGATTCCGTCAGGAAAGAGGCGGAAAGGGTGATGGGCGAAGACAGGATAGCGGGTTCCGACTACCTGCTGTTTGTTCCCGGCCATTACTTGCTCGCCTGCCGCGACCTTGGACGGGAAGCGCTGGACGCCGGTATGGCCCGGCTGCACCGGGTGGCGGAAGACGCCCGGGATAACAAACGGCTGCGCTTTGCGGCGCAGCATGCACTCGCCTCTACGTATAATCGTGAATACAACGATATTATTGAGGGTGGTATGCAGGTCGCCAACATGGTGGATGAAAATCCCAGGGAGGCCTTTGATGCGGAACTGGGCAATGAGCGTGAGCCCAAATACATTAAAGCCCACAGCGCTTTCATGATGGGCTATGCCCGGTATCAGATGGCCCATTTCGGAACGGCGCGGGAGTACTTTAATCGCATTGAAGTATTGGACAGTAAAAACAGGCGCCTGTCGGACGCTGCCGGGTACATGGCTGCCTACATGACGGAACTGGCTGACCAGGACGATGCCAATACGGTCTTGAGAGCGTACGGTAACTATGTGAATCGCTTTCCCTCGGGTGAGTTTCGGGACAGGACGCTGCTGAATGTCGCTGCGGTCTTTGAGCGCAGAAACGAATTGAGTGCAGCCGCCGCCGGCTTTCGCAAGGCGCTGGAACTTTTCCCGGATGCATCCTGGAACAAGAAAATTCAGGAGCATGTGAAGGACCTGGAGAATTCCATCAAGGCGGGCATGGAAAAACAGCTGGAACTGGACGCTCTGGTCGCCAAATACGGTTCTTCATGGTGCGGCCCCTATGCGCTGGCGCTGCTTTTGGAATCTCAGGGAAAGGCCCCCGATATCGCGGTGTTGGCGGAACAGGCCGGCTTGGACAGCACGGGTGTATCCTTGTCCGGACTGCTGAAAGCGGCTGAAGCCGCAGGCGTCCCGCTTTATGCGGTCCAGACGTCCAGCATGGCCGAAGTGCCGGTGCCGGCCGTGGCGCATCTCAACGGCAACCATTTCGTGTTTGTATCCGCGGTGTCGCCTACGGGCGTGACGGCGGAAGACCTCTTCGGCCCGGGTACCCCGGCGCCGGACATGTTTGACAAACAGTTTTCGGGCTATGCCCTTTGTCTGGCGCCGCCGGATAAAGACAAGACGGTGGATCCGGCTGTTCTTGACTCTGTGCGCGGAGGATCGGACGGCTTTTACTCCGATCTGGACGAATCCTATATGCATTGCATTAATCAAGACCACATCACCGATTGCCTGGACAATGGTGAGCCCGCTTCGGGCGGCGGCGCCGGGCGCAATCCCACCGCCTCTCCCAATTCCAAAGGCACCTACCCACCCGGCGACATCCATGAGGTGGCCCACGTGAATTTACCGGGCGCCATGAGCGACCCCGGCCACCCGTCCATCCAGCCGAATATCCCTTTCGGCGGCAGCACCATGACGATCGGCATGGGCACCAACCACCGTGCCATCACCATTACCCAAACCGACATTGCCATTCCCACCCGCAGCACGATGGACCTGGCGTTTACACGCGTCTACTATAATCCCTGGGGTAGTCACCGGAACTATGAGAGCGTTGAAGACCGGCCCTATAAAAACAATATCGGCAGCGGCTGGCGCCACAATTTCAATGTCCATGTGCGGGTCTCCAGTGAGAATGGCTACATTGGTTATGCCGATGCCAATGGCAATTTCAAACGCTTCTCCCGCACCCAGTCGAATGTGAACGGCTATGACCTGTACCGGCGAGCGCCGGAAGATATGACCGGCGCGGATATTAACGCCCTGCGCACGGAACGGGCCATTCTGGCCCGGCGCAACGTGCAAAGCGGCGCCGTGGAAATTATCTTTCCCGACGGCATTACCTGCGGGTTCAGCGCGCCCATCAATGAGCAGGAACGGTATTGCCGGCTTGAATGGTTCGAGGACGTGTCGGGCAATCGGATCACACTTCAATATGCCGATTGCCTGGCGCCCACGCCCGTGACGGGCGACCCCGGACGGCAAACAAATTTCGGACGCTTGATACGGGTCAATACTCCGGCAGGGGATGACCGTTACCTTAAATTTACCTATACGGGTAACCGGATTTCCAGGGTGGAATTGTGCAAGACCGGGGATGTCGTGATTAAAGCGGTGGACTACACGTATGACACTTACCATACCCTCAATCCGGGCGAAACCAGCCCCTATCCGAATAATTTCCTGCGTAGTGTAGTCAGCGATGGGAATTTCGATGCCAAGGTGGCTTATGAATATGACGACGGCAGCTATAATGGTCAGGATGTCGGTTTGTATCCTTCCAAAATCAGGGACAGAAAGGGAAACGAACTGAACATCAACTGCACCTATGGGACTATCGGCACCGATACCTTCATCAGTGCCATCACAACAGAGATACTCTATCCAAACGGACTTAAGACCGTTTTTACTAAAGTAACGCCGCAAAGGACAGAAATCAAAAACTTTGATGGCACTACCTGCCTCTCCCGTTTCGTTTACGAAATGGACATACACCGGGTACGCGTGGACAACGCCAAGTATTATAACCCGCCCGATGGTGACACCTATACGAACTGGTCGTATTCCTATCAGAATAATTATGACCTGGTCAGTATCCCCAATGCGGGGGTAACATATGAATACAATGCGGACGGCAGGGCCGTCAAATATACTTGTGGCGGTGTCGTCTATCGTTACGAATATGAACCGGGTGTACTGTATCCCAAAAAGATGTACGGACCGGGCACTACCGCTGATTTTGGGCCATGTACAACCTATAACTATGACATCAAAAACCGGCTAACCTCAATCAAGCCACCCCACATGGGCGCTAGCGGGATTACCATCGAATATGATCAGTACGGCAAGGTAATAAAACGCACCAACGCGGCGGGAAACACGCAGATCTATACATACGACACGCGCGGGAACCTGATTCAGCACAAGGACTACAATGCCGCTCAGTGGATTTATACCTATGATGACCTCGGCCGGGTACTGACACAGAAAGACCCGAATAACCAGGTGACAACCTACACCTATGCAGGTGGATGTGCAAGCTGTGGCGGCATGTCGGGGTTGGTGGCGTCCATTTCCCTTCCGGACAACCGGCAAGTTCTGTTTGAGTATGATAACAACGGCAATTTAAAGCGCCAGACAGACCCCATGGGCCATGAAACGTTTTATGAGTACGATGCCATGGACAACCAGAAAAAGGTAATTTCCAGCGAGGGACGGGTACAAACCTTTGAATACGATAAACTGGGTAACCTCGAAAAACAGACGAATTTCGACAACGTGACGACCAGGTACGCGTATGACTACCGGGGACTGCTGACACGCGTATGGATGCCTCTTGGGAACGACCTGGAAGACACCCTCGCCGTGAATGAATATGATTACCATGGCTGGCTGACAAAAACCACGGACGGAAAAGGACAGGATACCCTGTACGCTTATAATAACCGCGGTCAGGTCTGCCGCGTCAGTCGCGGCGCCTGGTGTACTCTTGGGGGGACCTGTGACTTCGGGCCTATCCATGTCTGGTACGATTACAACAGCCGCGGGTTGGTCTACCGCGCCCGCGCCGAAAAACGTGACAGCACCGGCACCAACCTCATTTATGAACCCATCACCTATTACCATACGCAGACTACCGGCTTGCTGTACCAAAAAAAAACCATGAACGACGGGATTGAGCGTACGGTGACCTATACCTATGACGACACCGGTAAACTGCTGAAGATGGACGACTGGGCAGACGGCCCGGGTCATGGTTTTGCTTATGATGCGAACGGTCGCCTCGCAACCTACACCGATTATGACGGCAAGACACTGCAATACACCTATGACGCTCTCGGACGACCCACCGGCATGGCCGCGTATGAGCCCGGTAATGACTACAACTATGAATATGACGCTTCTGGTCAAATGAGCGTATTGAGGGTCCCTGGCAACAAACAGTGGGGATTTTCGTACGATGCCGTGGGCAGGCTCACAGCCTATACCTGGCCGAACGGAATGCGTACGGAGTACAACTACGACCGCGACGGCCGGTTGACCCGGATTGAAAATAAGAATGGAACGATTGTCGTGGGCGGATGGCAATACCAACTCTCCGGTGAAGGGCAGGTGCTGAACATGGTGGATATCCGGGAAAACAACCAGGAGGGCTGGGAATATGAATATGACCGGCGTGGAAGGGTTATTCGTGCCCTGCGCCGCTACAATACCGGCGTGCCGCGTCTCAGTATGCACTATACCTATGACAAAGCGGACAATATGCTCTCGCAGACCCAGTACAACTATACCGGATGCGTGATAGATGGATTTGCGGATAACAACTATTCCAGCAATCCGGCCTGGACGGTGGCATCCGGGTCGTGGAGCGCCTTGAACGGCATCCTGAAACCTGCGCAACCCGGTCAAGCGGGCAGCATTTATACTCCGAATACTTATAGTGATTGTGATGTATGGTGGTCCTTTAAACCGGGGACGGGTACTTGGAAAATGATGTTGCGCTACAAGGACGACAATAACTTCCTCTGCGCTGAATGGGGGCTGGGGGTCCTGCAAATAGCCGAACGTGTTAACGGGCAAAATACGTCTTTGACTATGCCGGGAATTCCTTTGAATGATACAAGTGTCTGGTATATCGTTTATGTACGGTTGGACGGCTCGTCCATGACGGTTTATACCGGCAAGCGGGGGCAAGCGCCGCAACGCTGGACCAGCGTGACCACCTCCATGCCCGGCGAGACAACACGCTTGCAGATTCAGACCAGCAGTACCGCAACATCCGAATTCGATGATATCCAACTGTGCAGTCGTGCCACACACTCAGGAAACACCATGGCCCTGACCTATAACTATGCCAATCAGGTGGTCAGCAAAATTTCCGGAAATATAACCACCAATTTCAGTTACGATGCCTGGGGCAGGCTGGTTAAAAGGGATGCCAATGTCAATGGACAGGATTACAGCGCAACCTTCCAGTATACCTGCGGCGACAAATTGGCCAAGGTGACGAGTACGTTTCCCAACGAAACCCCGGTGTGTGAATACGATTACGACGGGCTGGGTAAGCGACGCAAGAAAATGGTGGGAGATACCACCCTCTATTGGCGTTGGGATGAGGGATATTCCATGCTCACCCAGTATGAAGACCAGAGCCCTGACTGGGGGGTCGGTGCGTTCAAACGCAGTTTCGTGCCTTTTGGTTATACGGCGCTGGCCGAGGGAGATATGGATGCTTCCGGCAACCCTGTAACCGCCGCGCTTACCTACCTTGCGCACGACCACATGGGAAATAGCCGATACGGGTACAACGAAGCTCGGGGGGTGGTCGCCACAACGGAACACCTGCCCTCCGGTCAACGTCTGGGGTATACGGGTACCGT
>JAKLHG010000124.1 GCA_022710255.1 Candidatus Hydrogenedentota bacterium | reverse complement strand
GGTTCGGTGTGTTTGAGCTAGACGGCAGCGGCCGGGTGCTGTGTCTGGAGGAAAAACCGGAACGGCCCCGCTCCAACCTGGCTAACATTGGCGCGTATTCCCTTGACCCGGACATCTTTGAATTGCTGCAGGGAGTGACGCCTTCGCCCCGGGGCGAGATTGAAGTCACCGATGCGCTTCAACGGATGGCGGAGGCGCAGGCCCTGCATATCGTTCCTGCCCGAGGCTACTACCTTACTATCGGTTACCCGTGGCATCTGCTCGATGCGAACACCTATTGGCTGGAGCATTTTCTGCAAGAGGCGAGCCTGGGCACGGTCAGCCCCATGGCCAGTCTGACCGGACGTGTCCACATCGGCGGGGGAACCATTGTGCATCCGGGAACCGTGATTGAAGGACCGGCTTTCATCGGGGAAGGATGCACCCTGGGCCCCAATTGCTGGATTCGGCCCTACACCACCCTCGGCGACGGCTGCCGCATAGGCCAGGGCAGTGAAATCAAGGCGTCCATCCTCTTCGAAGGCGCCGCCGCACCGCACCAGAATTATGTGGGCGACAGCATCCTGGGCGCTAACGTCAATCTGGGGTGCGGCGCCAATACGGCGAACCTGCGCCATGACGGACAACCCATTCGATGTCTGGTCAAGGGAGAGTTGGTGAACACGGGCAGGCAGAAGTTGGGTGCGGTGATAGGCGATAATGCCCACCTCGGCATCAACACCGCCATTTACCCCGGCCGGTGGATTTGGCCGGGCCTGACGACCCTGCCCGGAAGCGTGGTACGCTTTAATATTACGGAATAGAGTCCCGCGCCTTCCTGTTAGTTGGTGCCCAGGGCCTCGTTCTCGTAGCGCCCGTTCCATTCACTGACGTAAATATAGGGGCCATAATTAAACGGAGTGTCACAGGGCAATTCATTTTGCAGGGTCTGCCCCCCGAATTCGTAGGCGATTTCGGGACCGGCTTCGCGGAGTTGGGTGCGCGCGCGGAAATCAAAGTCCAGCACACCGTTCGCGTTCAGGTCGCGTGTCGCCAGGAAATAGGCGCGCAACCCCAGGATATGGTAGAGGTCTCGTGAATTATCGGCTGTTTCCGCCGGGATGTTTAAGGGTTGAGGCAGCAGGCCGAAAGTACTGCCGCCCGGCCCCACCCCAATCAATACATAGGCATCATAACTGCGCGGGGGAAAGGTAATACCCTTAAGATTGATGTTTTCGGGATCCCAGGTCTGCGCATATTGCGCCCCGGTTTGCAGCCAGAATTTCTGGGCACGGGAAAATTGCTGCTTGTTCACGGGAATATAGATGAAAGGGCGCTGTTCCGCTTGCAGCTGGTTGCTTAATTCCGTATCCAGTGCCGGCTCGGCTGTGCCCAGATATCGCGGCCAGCTGTTCCACTCAAATTTGTATTTCCCATCGGGTTGAAGATCGCCGATATGGGAGAATTCCAGCAACCCGATTTGCCCGTCCCGGTCCGTGTCAAAAGAAGTGGAAAACTCATCCAGTAACCCCGCGTCGCCGTGGTACCCCATCAAGTACATAAAAGGTTTGAGATTATAGTAGCTGGAGTAGTCCGCGGGACCTGCCGGGGCATTACGGTCTTTCGCATGTTCAAAACCCACATAGCCATACCCGGGCGGATAGGTCTTGTTATCCGTGTAATAGGCGACCAGGGCCGTGGAAACCTGGCGCAGCGCGTTGTCGAGGCGGCGCAGTTTTGCCCGCTCAATCACCCGCGGCCCCACTGCCATGATCATGGCGGCAAGAATGGAAATGATGGCAAGCACAGTCAATAGCTCAATAAGGGTGAATCCCTTTATACGTGAAGTTCCCATGAAATATCTCCTTTTGAATCTAACTTACGCCCTTATAGATAGTACCACAAAAAAGGGCTGGTGCACACTCATTTCCGGAAAAAGAGGCCCGTTCACCGCGTCAGCTCTTGAATAGGTCATCAAAAGAAGCGGGGGCATCCTGTTGCTCCTGGTCACCGAACAGGCCGGAAAAGGCATCCTTGGCCTGTTTGAGTTTCTCTGATTCCCCCTTTGTATCAGGCATTCCCTCCCGAAACTCGAACTCTTCGCAAAAATTGAGACCTCTGCGATTGGCGACATAATCCGTGTTCGGTATATAGCACTGGTTATGGGCTGTTGGCGTATGGAAGCGGCAGTTCTTACAGCAGTGCAGGTACGCGCTGCAGACAGGGCATGTCTCTTTGAATCCGGGACGCCGCATTTCACTTTGCCAAGGGGTTTTGCACTTGTGACAATATCGGATTTCCATCGCCTGGGTATGTCCTTGAAATTTATTTCGGCAGCGCCGCCGGAGCGCCCGGCCGTATCATGGCCGTATCGGGCGCATTGGGCTGGGCATGTTCGAGCAGGGCCCAAAGCATGTGGGTCGTGGTCATGCCGTTCACCTTTCCGGTGCCCTCGCCGCCAAGGGCGGCATCCCAACTACCGTCTTCGTTTTGCGCTTTGGCCGCAATGGTCAACCAGTCCTCTTCCACCATATCCCCGTGTCCGATCTCGAATAAAAGCGCCAGGGCCTGTCCCGCCATGGGGGCGTTCAAACCATTGTCACGCAGATGGTTTCGGAATTTTACCGCCAACGCATCGCGCACCAGCATCCGTTTTGGTTCCCCGAAGAAACACTGATGGTCGCACAACCACAGGTAGGCAATGGCCAGTGTGGGAAGAAATGGGGACACCCCTTCTTGAATCATGACGTTCATCTCGTCCAGAAGGGAAATATCCGCCGGGTAAATGTCACAGTATAAAGACTTCAGAATGATGCGTTCATAGGGGGAGGCCTCCTCTATGACAGAAGGTGCCACCCTGTAGTCTGGGTCAAGCAGACGCTTCATAGGACCCAAGTCTTCAGAGGAGGCCTCGGGCAGGTGCGGGGCACGGGTGGCCTTAAGACTGTACCGCTCATGCAGGCCGTACTTGCGCTGCATATAATCGAGCAGCACCAGCCGGTAGTTGCGGTTGGAATCCCGGTCCTTGAACGCGAGAAAAGCCAGGGCCTTGTCAATCTGGGTCGCATAGGGACTGTTCGCGTAGGGGCGGGGATCGCCGGGAATAGGCAGTTCCTGGGGAAGCCCGCCTTTGAAATGAAGCACCGGGGCGGCTTTTTTCGGGGTGGGCACAGAAACTTCCCCTTCCTGATTGGAAACGGAAGTCTCTTCCGCGAAGGCCACCGGCAGCGCGAATCCGGCTGCCACCACGATAAAGACCGAGATAGCATAACAGAGACGAAGAGATGGTCTTGTGTTCATTACCATAGCATCCTCTTATTAACCCGCAGGGTAAACGCCCGGTTCCCGCGAAGGGAACCGGGCAACAAGGAAAATCAGCCTTCGCGCCGGCCGGGAAAAGGGCCGCCGCACTATAGGTAACGAAACTCAGGCGTTTGCAGCAGACTCCTCCGCCGGTTTCACCTTGAACAACAATGCGAAGAGTACACCCACCACCAGCGCGATCACCGCCGGCACCAGCCAGAACTGGGACCAATCGGTTGTTCCGGCCACTGTACATTGTTCCTGGATCTTTCCAGATAATATGGACCCTGCGCCCTGGCCCAACCCGAAGGTAATCAGGGCGATAAAGCCCTGGGCACTGGCCTGGATGGCCTTGGGGGCCACCTTGCCCACATAGACCTGGCCGGCGGTGAAGAAAAATCCGTAGCAGACACCATGAATGACAATGGCGAGAATCCACAGGGAGAAACCGGGCCCGGGGTCGCCCATCAGAATGAAATAGCGCAACGCCCAGGAAAGCATGCCCGCCACCAGCATCCACTTGACGCCAATACTGGCGAAGAAAAAGCCGAGCAGCGCGGTCAGTACGGCCTCGGATATCTGGCCGCCGGTCATCATCGCGGCGGGATAGGGCAGGCCTTCGGCGTTGAAGAACGGGTTGCTCCAATTAATATAAAAGGAGGTGGTCACGCTGACCAGCAGAGAGGCGACCACAAAAACCAGGAAATACCAGTCTTTGAGCAGGCCCCATGCCTCGATGCCGAAAATATCGCCAAGGGTGACTTTTTTACCGGCCCCCTTGGGCGGCGTGTGCGGCAGTGCAAAGCAATACAAGCCCATCAGCAGGGAAGCGCCAGCGGCGATGCGCAGCGGTATATTGGTTTGCTCAATCCGCAAGTACCCAATCAGGAGGCCGACGATAATCCAGCCCAAAACACCGATGGCGCGGATGAGTGGAAATTCCTTTTCGGTGTCTTTCATCTGGTTAAAGGCGATGGCATTGGCCAGCGACAATGTGGGCATGTAACACAGGGTATAGCCGAGCAGCACCCAGAAAAAGAGCCCCGGCGTTTGGACGGTGCTTGCCCAGAACATCAGGGCGGCGCCTCCCAGGTGCAATACACCCTTCAGGTACTGGGCCGGGAAAAATTTGTCCGCCACCATGCCGACGAAAATCGGGGAGATGACCGAAGCAATGGCCATGGTCAGGAAGGCATTGCCGACCTGCCCGCCCGTGAACTTCAGGGTGACCGTCAGGTAGGTGGCGAGTGTCACGCACCACGCGCCCCAAATAAAGAACTCGAGGAACATCATGGCCGAAAGTTTGATTCTAGTTGCACTGTTCATTCAGGGAACTCCCTTCCGTTGAAGACAAACTGATGACATGAAAAACGACAACACTGTCATAAGTCTACCCATATCCGCGCCCCGTTTCAAAATTTTCCCCGAAGCGCCCGGGCATCAAAAGACACCAAGGCGGGCATTACCCGCAACCCGCCGTTCCAATAGGACCGGTCCGTCCGATCAGACCGATTTGAAGTTCATGACATACTTTTCTCTGCCCTTGAAACGGCCCTTAACGCCTCAAGAGAGCCCGCCGGATTTTGTATCGATGTCCGTCTTGGCGCATAATGGAATCTTTAACCGCGGCAAAAGCATCTTATTTCCAACCTGTTTTCAACCCTTGAGAGGAAGCGTATTATGAGTTCACGACGCGAATTCCTGAAAACGGCCGCAGGCGCGGCGGCAACCCTGGGTGCCTTCAGCTATGCCAAATCGGCCGGAGCGAATGACCGGCTCTCCATCGGCCTGATCGGCTGTGGAAGCCGCATGAAAGGCGCCATCATGCCTTCGGTAAAAAACTATGCGGAAGCCCAAAATGTGGAGATCACCGCCGTGTGCGACCCCTGGCGGCTGGCCCGTGAAGAAGCCGCTGCTATGTGCAAAGGCTGGTTCGGCCGCGACCCGCTCCAGTATACCAGTTACCGGCAGTTGCTTGACGAGGCCAATGTGGATGCCGTGATGATTGCCAGCTGCGACCACCAGCACACCACCCATCTCAAGGCGGCCGCGGAACTTAAAAAAGACGCCTATTGTGAGAAACCTCTTGGAAAGGACCTGGAAGGCCTGAAGGCCGCCTATGACGCCGTTAAAGCCAATAATATCGTGTTTCAGGCAGGCACCCAGGTACGCAGTTATCCGAGCATGCTGGGCGCCCGGCAGTACTTTGCCACGGGCGCGCTGGGCAAGGTCGGCCGCATTGAGCAATGCCGCAATGGCGCGCAGCCCTATTGGTACGGGCGCATCAAGGAAGTCAAGGAGGAAGATGTGGACTTCGCGGAATTTCTGATGGACCGGCCCATGCGTCCCTTCGACCCCGTGCTCTATTCCGGTTGGTACGGCTACCGGGAATTCTCGGACGGGCCCGTCCCCGGCCTGGCCAGCCACTATATCGACCTGGTCCATTTTATTACTGGCGCCGGCTTCCCCCGCAGTGTCGTGTCCATGCACAACACCTATACCTGGAAAGATGCGCACAACTTTGACGCACCCGACCACGCTACCGCGGTCTGGGAATATGAGGAAGGTTTCGCCGCCCATTACTCGACCAATTTTGGCAACAGCGGCGGCAACAGTTTCAAGATTTTCGGCAACCACGGGCTCATGGACCTGCAGGACTGGAGCAACATCTACGTGTCCGGTGAAGGCGCCTTTGGCGAAACGGAACTGCCGAAAGACCCGATACGCATAGATGATGTAGAATGCCCCGACCACATCGAGAACTGGCTGCAGTGCCTGCGCACCCGTAACGCCCCCAACGCGAACATCGAGGCCGGTTACCAGCACGGCGTGGCGGTGCTGATGGCCATGCGCGCCGCCGACACGGGAAAACGCCAGATTTACGACCGGGATAAGCGCGAAATCCGGGATGCCTGACCGGCGCCCTTTCCCGCACTTGTCCATGGCTTCCGCGCCACCCCGTGCCGACGTCACTATCGCTCTTCGCCGGGTGGTCGGTCCTGTGGATGCGCTACATTCGTACTATTTTTAATTACTACCCTGTTTGACGCATAATGGAGGTCTACGCTGTTGGATACATAACCACAGCGATGAACCCCATCCAACTACCGAAAGGAAAAATAGCATGAGTTCACGACGCGAGTTTCTGAAAACCGCCGCCGGTGCGGCGGCAACCCTGGGCGCCTTCAGTTATGCCAAATCGGCGGGGGCCAATGATAAAGTGTCCATCGGGCTGATTGGTTGCGGCAGCCGCATGAAGGGCGCCATCATGCCGTCGATTAACAACTACGCGAAAACCTACAACATGGAAATTACCGCCGTATGCGATCCCTGGCGGATAGCACGGGAAGAAGCCGCCGCCATGTGCAAGGACTGGTTCGGCCGCGACCCGCTTCAGTATGTCAGCTACCGGCAATTGCTGGACGAGGCCAATGTGGACGCCGTCATTATCGCCAGTCCGGAACATCTGCATACCACCCATCTCAAGGCGGTCGCGGAATCGAAAAAGGATGTCTATTGCGAAAAGCCGATGGGCAAGGACCTGGAACCCTTGAATGCGGCCTATGACGCGGTGAAGGCCAACAACATTGTGTTTCAGGTGGGCACCCAACTGCGCAGTTATCCCGCCATGATGGGCGCCCGGCAGTATTATGCCACGGGGGCGCTGGGTAAAGTGGGCCGCATCGAACAGCACCGCAATTCCGCGCGCCCCTACTGGTACGGGTATATCCGCGAGGTCAATGAGGCCGATGTGGACTGGGCGGAATTTTTGGGTCATCTGCCGATGCGCCCCTTTGACCCCGTCGTCTATTCCGGATGGTACGGCTACCGCGAGTTTTCCGACGGCGCCGTGCCCAGCTGGGGCGCCCACTACATCGACCTGGTCCATTCCATCACCGGCGCCAAGATGCCGCTCAGCGTGACCGCCATGCACAATACCCATATCTGGAAAGACGATTATCACTTTGACGCACCCGATCATGCCACAGTGATGTGGGAATACGAAGAAGGTTTTGCGGTCCATTATTCGACCTTCTTCGGCAACGGCGGCAGCAATAATTTCAAGATCATGGGCAACCAGGGCACCATGGACCTGCAGGATTGGAGCAACGTGTATGTCTCCAGCGAAGGCGCTTACGGCGAAACACAATTGCCCAAGGAACGCCTGCGCATTGATGATGTCACCTGCCCGGACCATATCGAAAACTGGATGCAGTGCGTTCGCGACCGGAAAACCCCCAACGCTGACATCGAGGCGGGTTACCAGCACGCCGTCGCCGTCATTATGGCCATGCGCGCCGCCGACACGGGCCGGCGCCAGATATACGACCGGGAGAAACGCGAAATCCGGGAAGGCTGAATCCTGGTAGATGGGGTTTGAATAATTCCCCAAAAGGCCGGTGGAGCCAGTAACACCTTATAAATCAAAGGACTTGAAGGACGTAGACGACCTTAAAGACCGCAGGATAAGTTCCCAATGGAAGTGTCCTGAAAGTCCCTTATGTCCTTTAAGTCCTTTTTGTCCTTTTCTCCGGTGAACTTCCCCGTTCAGCGGCCGTTTTTATGGGTGCGAAGGTTACAGGAACTTATCCGCAGACTCGACAACCACCACGCCCAGATGGGTTACGCGGAACCGCTTTGCGTCCTCGTTAAGGTCATAGCCGATAACGGTGTTTTCCGGGATGCGGACATTCTTTTCGATGATGGCGCGGTGTATGCGGCAATTCCTGCCGATTACGGCATCTTCGAATAAAATGGATTCCTGCACATGGCTGTAGGAATTCACCCGCACACCGGGACCCAGAACGGAATGGTCCACCATGCCGCCGCTGATGATGCAGCCCGCGCTGACAATGGAATCCACCGCAACACCAAGTCGCTTACCCACTTCCCCGAACACAAATTTTGCGGGGGGCAAGGTGGGCAGATTCGCGCGCATGGGCCACGAACGGTCGTACAGGTTGAAGTGCGGGTCGACACTTACGAGGTCCATGTTGGCCTCCCAATAGGTGTCGATAGTGCCCACATCGCGCCAGTATTGGGCTTCCTTCTGATTTTCGTCCTGAAAATTGTAGGCGTATACGGCCACGCTCCCCCGGACGAGACGGGGAATAATGTCTTTGCCGAAATCGTGGCTGCTCCCGCTTAACTCGGCATCCTTGACAACCGATTGACGCAATGTATCCAAGTTAAACACATAAACGCCCATGGAGGCGAGGGCCTTATCGGGCTTGTCCGGCAGCGGCCTGGGCTTTTCTGGTTTTTCCTCGAACCCAATAACGCGATTGGACGCATCCACCTCAAATACCCCGAAGCGCGACGCCTCTTCGAGGGGTACCTCGATGGCGGCGATGGTGAGTTCCGCCTCCGTGTGCCGGTGCTGCCGGATCATCTTTTGATAGTTCATCTTGTAGATGTGATCGCCGCTGACGATCAACACGATATGTGGGTCGTTCTGGTCGATGGAATACAGGTTTTGATAAATGGCATCGGCGGTGCCCAGATACCAGTTGCTGTTCACCCGCATTTGCGGCGGCATCACCTCGATAAATTCCCCCAGCTCCGTATGCATGATATTCCAGCCGCGGTTGATGTGACGCGCCAGCGAATTGGATTTGTACTGGGTCAGGACGCAGATGCGGCGGCAGCTGGAATTAAAACAATTGGACAAGGTGAAGTCAATGATGCGGTACATGCCCCCGAAAGGCACTGCGGGCTTGGCGCGGTCTTTCGTAAGCGGATAGAGCCTTTCCCCCATGCCCCCCGCCAACAGGACCGTCAAGACTTTTTCCATGTCGGAATCGTACATCGCGTTTCATTCCCCTGTACTGTTTCCGGTGCCTTGTCCCATGCGGTTCAGGGCCCGCTTCCAATCAGTACACACGACCCGTCCATACTATTATTATATCACATCCCCTGAAAAGGAAGGCGATAGGCAGGCTCAACCCGTATCCCGCGGGAATAAACGTCACGCCCACCCGCCAACTGTTG
>JAKLHG010000123.1 GCA_022710255.1 Candidatus Hydrogenedentota bacterium | reverse complement strand
AGAAGGGTCGGCGGGACCGCTATGGTTTTCGCAGTGGTTCATTGCGTATATAATAGGGGGTTGTTCCGGCGCAATCAAAACGCCTGCCCGGCCTGAAATGGAAGCGGCAGGATGCCGCTTCTACGATCCTCGTCATTCCTTGCGGGCGGATTTAGGCCCGGCGGGACCGATTGATAGCATCAGGCGCCATTTGGTACTATCTACTTCATGGGCCGGTGTCTTCGTGTGCCGTACTGAGGCGGATGCCGGACGCAATCAGGGACATCCTTTCTTCATGCATGTACTTTTCGTATTGAATATTCCCTATGCCATCGAACCCCACGGCGTCATGCTGCTGTCCTCCATCTGTAAAAAGGCCGGCCACAAGGTCAGCCTTACCCTCCTGAAAAAGCACGACCTGGTGGAACAGGTCAAGACGCTGAAACCTGATGTGGTCGCCTATAGCGTCATCGGCAGCGAGCTGGAGGCCTTCGCGCCCGCGGACCAAAAACTGCGAGACTACCTGAAAGCCTCCGGGCAGCGGGTATTCCGCATCATGGGCGGCCCCCACCCCACTTTCAGCCCGGGTATTTTGGACACGCTGGAATTGGACGCCATCTGCCAGGGCGACGGCGAGCGCGCCTTTCCCGCCTTGCTCGAACGGCTCGAAAAGGGCGAGTCCCTCGAAGGCATTCCCAATATCGGGCTGACCGGCGCGGGCGCCCAGGTCCGCGAAAAACTCAACAGCGAGGAACTGGACCGGCTGCCCTTCGCCGACCGGGACATTTATTACGACGCCGTGCCCTATATCCCCCAGACCGGCCTGCGCTCCTTCATGGCCTCCCGGGGATGCCCGTACCACTGCACCTTCTGCTACAACCATGTGTACAACCGCATGTTCAAGGAATGCGGGCCTCTATTGCGCCGCCGTTCCGTGGACAACCTGCTATCGGAAGTGGAACATGTCGTCACGCATTATCCGCCGGTGCGCTTTATCCGTTTTTTCGACGACACCTTTTCACTCACCGTGGACGACTGGCTGCGGGAGTTTGCCGAGCAATACCCCAAGCGCATCGGCATTCCCTTCTACTGCCTGATGCGGCCGAACACCTTCACGGAAGAAGCGGCGAAGCTGCTCAAGGCGGCCGGGTGCTATTCCATCTCCATGGCGGTGGAGGCCGGTTCCGAGCCCATCCGCAACGGCATCCTGAAACGCGGCTTGTCCGACGAAGAAATGCGCCGCGCCTTTGACCTGGCCCGGAAATACAACATCAAGACCTACGGCAACACCATGGTCGGCATTCCGGGCACCACCCTCGAAGACGACCTGAACTCCCTTAACTTTACGCGCAGCCTGGGGCTGACCGTACCCACCTTCAGCGTGTGCAGTCCCTCGCGCGGCACCGAGCTGGCCGACTACGCCATCGAGCACGGGTACATGCCGCCGGATGCCGATTTCCTCACCCGCTTCTCCGCCATGAGCCCCCTGAACACCTACACGCTCAAAGAGAAACAGATTCAGGCGCGCATCGCCTGCTTGGGAACCTTCTACTGCACGGTACCGGGGTTCCTGCTGCCCTTCGCGCGCGCCTTAATTACAGGACTCATCCCGCTTGCCCTCGCGAAAAAAGCGGGGTTCAGCTTCGCCGTATTCCGCATCGCAACACGATTATTCCCCCACGCCATACCCAAGAACCCCATCACCATCGCCAAAGTCGCCTGGGACGGTATCCGGTATTTCTGGTAAGGGTCCGGAAATATCCCCAAGGTCAGACTTCCGGATCTAGTCGGAAATGCGTATGGCACTCGTAAAAAAACAAAAAGACGGAGCAAAAAGGGACTGATGACGAAATAGCCAAGACTGACGAAGAATCAAGGCCCTTTACTGTTATCGGCTATTTCGTTGTCTGTCCCTTTCTTGCGGTCCTATGCGAATATAACTTCAAAAAGTGCCAATCTGGATTCCGCAATAGCATTAAAAATACCTGTCGGGATCAGGAAATCTGAAGGTAGGCGGGGGAGGCAGAACACGTAGAAGTAGAACTAGTCCAACAGAAAAATCGAGATGCCTCACTACGCTGGTGTCTATGACACGGAGGCGCCTCGATTTCCTTATAGATCTGCTTCCGGCTCCTTCCGATAAGAGCTAGTTTAGCCGGATCGTTCAGGGGCCTGCTGAAGGAATACTTCCAAGACGTCGTCACTCGCGCTCTTGTTGAAGTATTTCCTGTATCTGTTTGCGAAGCACCGGGACCTTATTCTCCACCACGTCCCATACGATATCATAGTCAATGCCAAAATAGCCGTGGATAAGCCGGTCACGCATGCCGGCAATCGCCTTCCAGTTGAATTCAGGATATTGCGCTCTAAACGCAACAGGAACTTTCTTCGATGCTTCGCCAACAATTTCAATACTGCGCACAAAGGCGCGTTTGAGGGTCGCATCCTGCAGGAACCGCTCTTTGTCAAGACCGACTGTCATCTCGCTCAAATACTCAATTTCATCCCGCATATGACGCAGGTATTCAAGCGGCGAGTGCGACATACTGGACATCCTTGAGAATATGGGGCGCAATATAGGGGCTGAGTGAATCCACCGTAACCAGTTCAATGCGGCGCTGCAGCAACCCGTCGAGAAAGTTACATGCCTCCATAAAAGCATCAAACGTCTTGCGCCCGGACTCGAACTCCACAAGGAGATCTATATCGCTATCGGGACCTTGTGCCTCATAAAGAAAAGAACCAAAAATGCCGATACGCTTAATGCCCATCGCTCTCAATGGCGCCTGATTCTGCTCCAGCGCCGTGATAACGTCTTGTTTAGTACGCACCATATTTCAGTCTCATCCCTGCCATGCCGGCACAAGCCGGACGTAACCCATCCCCGGGTATTGAAACCCACTAATGACTTCCATTATACCTCAGGACGCCAGGAAACGAACAAGCTTTTTCAGATGCCATGCCAACTGAAACTTTGTTGGACTAAACGCAGACTGAGCGAAAACGGGGACTGGCTCCAGCGCGCGGCAATGACACGATGCTGCAACGAGATCTTGTATCGCGCAATGGTGCCTGTACCCGCTTTCGCGGTCACGGATGCCAAGACTGCAAAAAAATGCAAACAGGCACCCCACCACAGGTACGGTTTTCTCCACGGCGAAGCCGTTTAGTCCAACACACAGAACCCTAATCGCAACATAAGAAAAGAGAAACGTTTGTAGACAACTTGTGTCCGCATAACGAAGATGAAAAGAAATTATGCTGAAAAGTGGGGCTGCGGCACCCGCGTAACATGACTGCCGCGCTGTGAATGAACTTGAAAACCAAGGGTCTGAAACACGGAAATCACAGATTGCCCGGACATGGGCTGGAGACTAGGCATGCACCGTCTCCAGTTCCATGGTGACAATTACGGTCGGGTTGGCTGCCAGCCCCAACGCCGCCAGATCTTCATCCTCGATGTGGAGGGAAATGGCTTCATGCAGATTCGTTATCGTCTCGTCGAGGGTTGCCCCTTGCGTAACCACAGGAATTTCGACACACTCCGCCACATACCCGGACGTATCACCTCGACTAACCACGGCTTTAATGGTATGCTGTAAGTGCATTGTCTTTTCTCCGTTACGATGTCGCCGACCTTTGGAAAACGTTTATATACCCATTATAGCACAGGAAGAATCCCGGAACATTTCGCAAAAAGAATCCAATAGAATGTGCTGTGATTCCAGCATTTTATGATCATACAGCCCGTGGGGTACTCGCCTGTCGGTAGTTTAATCGCGCGATGTGACTTCTCCGTTTACGGTGTCAGCGTGGCGGAAGAATCTCTTCCTTGCATATACGCAATCATTGCGTCCAAAAGATACGCGCCTTCAGGGGTATCGGCGAGGAGGTCCACGCCGTGGGTCATCAGGAGCGGCGGACCGGAGGGATTTTTTTTCTCCATGATGTACGCGAAGTATTGGGTCTGTCCCTCGCCGACCGCGAGGTATTCGAACTCCCCGTAGTTTGTCAGGGGAAGGGGGAGCCCTTTTTTAATGAGGCGGAACCAGAGGGGATTCAGCACGCCGTTATGAGGAAAGTCGCCGAATGCGGGATGGTTGGCAAAGGCGGTGCCGAGCTGGTCGCCCAGCCACCACCAGCCGAGTTCGATATTTGGCGCGCCTTCGGCGGGGCCGATCATGAGGCCGCGCTTGCCCTGTTCCACCGCGGCCAGTAAGTCCGGATGATCCCAGGAGCCGAGGATGACCTGGGCGGAGGCTGCTTCGGGCGTACTGGCTTTTATCAGTCCGGTATACCTGGCCGACAAGACATCATACAGGTCTTCCGTGACGGCGATGGCCGTGCCGTCTTTTTGGGCGCGTTTTGGGAAGCACCAGAGGTCCCAGGCGTTCAGGATATCGGTTCCCTCGAGCCGGGCTTCGAACACGACATGGACCGGCGCGTCCAGGTCGGGAACCGTGAAAGAGGCCGTGCCTACCTCCTTGACGTCGCCGGGAGATACTGCGGCCGGGTCCAGCGCGCCTTCCGCCAGAACGTTTTCCCCGGCGACCACCCGCCAGCCGATGCGCGCTTCTTCCAAAGATTCGCCGATGAAGTGCGATATCCACAGGGCGGCCGTGCAGGTGTCCCCGGACACGGCGATGGCGCTGTCCGGGGTGATGGTGGCCAGCAGGGCGGTTGGGCCATTGAAGCGGCGGAACTGATCCAGGGTCAATCCCCCCCGCTTCTCTTCCCAGAAGGCGTTCAGGAAGCCCTGGCCCGTATAGGTGCCCGCCTGTTCCACCATAACATCCACAATAGTCCAATACGAATAGCCATCACAAGCGGGATCGAGGCGGGCGGATTCAAGGCCCCGTTTCTGATAATAGCCCTGCAGTGCATGGGCGGCATCGAGACAGGCGTCGCCCCAGGCGCGGTCCAGTCCCGCTGCCTTCAGGGAGGCCTCATAGTCTTCCAAAGAACGGGGCGAAGGAATGGCGCCCGTAAATTTCGGGGCACTGCGGGGATCCATCTTGATGCCGAGGTTCAGATACTCGTGGGCGATGAAAGGCGCTTCGAGGGCATCAAAGGCGCCCTGCGCCCAGGGATTGATAGACGAGGCCAGGCCGTACCCGTTCGGCGTGTAATAATCGGTGTTACCCGGCATGTTGCAGCCGCCGTCCTGGTGCTGGAAAATGCGGTCCGGGTCATTCTGTTTCGCCCATTGGTATAGTTCCCGGTCGAGGGGCGCGCCGATATGGCCTTCATTGCCCAGGGAATAGGAGGCGAAGGACACGTATCGGCGATAATGGCGGTACAGCTCCTGCAAGTCGCGCATGGGGTCGAATTCAAAGGCCTCAGTGGTGATGTCGTGATAGTAGGGCAATTCGGGTTGGATGAGAATGCCGACTTCATCGGCGGCTTCAAAATACTCGGGGATTTCACAATGGGTGTGGAGGCGCACATAATTGAAGCCCGCCTGCTTTGCAGCCAACAGGTGCTTTAAATGCGCTTCACGGTCCGGCGGCGAGATCAGCGTCAGGGGATAGATATAGTCGTCACCAAAACCGCGTGCGAAGAAGGGCGCGCCGTTCAGATAGAATCGGTTGCCCCGCACCTCGAGTTTGCGCAGGCCGAAGCGTTCATTCCAGCCATGAAGGGGTGTTTCCCCATCCAGCAAGGTGACCTCGGCCACATACAGGACCGGCGACTCAGGGGTCCAGCGTTGCGCCCCGGGCAGCGGCACTTCACAGGCGAGGTCGGCGCCGCCGGTTTCGTCCAGGGTGACTCCCTGGTGCAAGGTTCCCACGACTGTACCGTCAGCGGATTTCACCTGAATGTCCACCGCCGCATTTGCCGGGGTGCCTTCGCCCCCGCCTCGCAGACTGATGTTTACCAGTGCGGCAGGTTTGTCCAGGTCGCCGCGCACCCACACATCGTCTATCCGCACGGGCGGCGTGGCTTCAAGTTCGATATCCCGGTAAAAGCCTCCGAAGCGATGATAAGCGTTCATGCATCCCTTGCGGCTGGGCGAGTCATTGCGCACCGTGGCGACCAGCTTCGCCGTTTCGCCCGGCGTCACCAGATCGGTAATGTCATACTTGTAGGCGCCGCAATAGGTATTCAGATGAGCGACGCGCTGTTTGTTCACCCAGAACCACGCCTCCGTGCGCACGCCCCCTACTTTCAACCAGATGCGTTTCCCCTGCCAGTCGGCCGGGATATCCACGGAACGGCGGTACCGCGCGGTTCCCATATACAGGTGATTGATCGGACGGGGAATGCGGTCGAAGAGCGGATCCCAAGGCTGGCTCATGCCGGGTTCGCCGACCCCTTGCGCCTCCCAGCAGCCCGGTACGGTAATAGTCCGGCTGCCGCTCCAGTCGGGTTCGTTCCAGCCGGGGCCCTTACCCATGCGGTGCCGCCCCATCAGCCTGGAATCGGTGACAAACTCCCACTCACCACCTAAGGAAATGAGTTGCTGCAGCGGTGAAACGGTCACAGCATGTACCACAGCCGGCGATGCGGGACACACACCCCAATGGTCCGTGAGTTCCGCGTTCGCACAGACAACCGCCGCCAGGGAGACGGCCACAGCAACACCCAGACTTTTGGGAAGAGAAAGCATGAATTTGCTCCTTATTCGGCTTGCGTCCGTTTACGCTCGTTCCTAAGTTGCGCTCTTGTCATTGCCCACATCTTTCCGTTAAGGATATGGTATTAAGATGCCGACGTGTGTATTCAGAATCCTAACGGGATTCCATATCATAGCCCAGGGTCGCGGTACCCCGCTACCCTGGGTAAGCGATATCTCTCCTTCTCTCTTCTCTATCTCTTCTCTACTCCAACGGAGTTACGTCGGTTTTACCATATGGCATTCGTGCCCCAATGTGACGCAACCCCGTTGGGGTAAACGGGAATTGGGGGCAATTTCCAACCCAGGGTAGCGGAGTACCGCAACCCCGGGCTATGTTATACAATCCCGTTGGGATTGAATACAAAACAAGAGTGTATCTTGTTCCTGCCAACATTGGTTTAAAGATGTGGGTAATGACAAGAATAGAATTTTTTCGCGAAGTTCCACTTCGCAATCCTAGTCGTGCACCGGAATACACCGGCCGGACCAATGCAAAAACGGAAATAGAATTTCAAGAGAGAGCGCGTTCCCTAAATCCGCACGTAAGGAACAGCGAAGATCGTAGAAGCGGCATCCTGCCGCTTCTATTGTGACTGCGGCCCGTATGTCCGTCTTGATGCAAAGCGGCAGGATGCCGCTTCTACATTCCTTGTCCTTATTGGCTTTACGCCAACAACTCGGTTTCTTACGTGCGGATTTGGGCGTTCCCAAATGGAATTTGGGAACGAGTTGCCATGAGCCTATGGCTCACCCTGAAACCACGAAAATGGGGACCAATTTTCGAAGCAGAGAAAACAGCGTGCATTTCCCGGTATATAGATGTCGAGGTGCAGGGAAAAAGGCCTCTGCATTTCTGGCTGCTATTCAGCCTCGGCCCCAATCAGCAGGGCCAAGTCAATGAATTGGCCGCCCGTATCCTGCCGCGTGTGCACCGCGATGGTATTTTCTCCGTCCTGCAACAGCGTACGTACCGTATCGGTCACATCCACACCCCTATAGGCGTCGTTCCATTTATCCGCCGCGAACAGCGGTTTGCCATTCAGATACACCGTGGTATCATTGTCGTAATGGATGACCAGCATGGCCTTGTCGAAGGAACCGCCCTCATAAGTGAAGGTGCTTCGCAGCCGAATGTCCCTCCCCTTCCAGGGGGTGGTGATGAACTTTTCAAAACCGTCCTTGTGCCCAAAAGCGCCTTTGCCTTCCTTCCAGTTCGCATCTTCAAAGCCCGGTTGTTCCCATCCGTCCGGCGCCTCCGCTTCCGTATAGCGCCACGTGGCGGCCTGGTCACCGTCAGGCTGCGCGCCGACCAGTATGGTCCACGTCAGAGTAACCGAGGCCTCCTCTACGGGCGGGTTCTGCTCATAGGCGGCGGGCCGGGTATTGCTCGCATGGATGCGCTTGACATCAAACTTGGGCGTCCGGTCGTAATTATAAATGCCGTTCTGTTCCTGCTCGACATTGGTCAATTGGGTGTAACAGAACCCGAACATATAGCGATTGTCAAGTAAGACTTTGGTAAGCCCGTCATAACGCGCATAGAAGGCGTCCAGCGATTCCGGCGTATTACCGTAGCCCCACGCTTCCGGATTCAAGTTCCAGCCGATGCCACCGTATTCGCTGACAAAAAAGGGAACCGGCAGGGCCGCCGGGCCGGAACCATAGCGGGCAGGCAAAGTCGTTTCAAAAGCGGACGGCGCCCAGCGTTTGCCAAAGGATTCGGGATTCTGGTCGTAGTCGTGGGCGTCGAGCAGCATCGGTTCCGGATACGCATGCGCATAGCCGCTGGACTCCAGGACCGGTCGGGAAAAGTCAATGCGCTGGGTCAGGTCCACGACTTCTTTCTGCAGCGGGGCTGCGGACGGCGGCGTTTCATTGAAGGGACACCAGCCGGTGATGGAAGGATGGTTATAGTCCCGATAGACGATTTCCTCCCACTCGGCGATAACCGGTTTCTGCGCCGCTTCCTTTTCGTAGTCCATACCCCAGTTAGGGAACTCGCCCCAGACCAGATAGCCCAGTTTGTCCGCCCAATACAAGAAACGCGGTTCGAACACCTTCTGATGCAGCCGCGCGCCGTTGAAACCGGCGGCCTGCGCTAACAGGATATCCTTTTTCAGGGCTTCTTCCCTGGGTGCGGTCCAGATGCCGTCCGGGTAAAAACCCTGGTCCAGGACCAGCCGTTGGAACACCGGCTCGCCATTAAGCAGGATGGCCCGTCCTTGGATTTCGACCTCGCGCATGCCGAAATAGGAGGACACCCGGTCCAGAACGGTGTCCCCGGCCAGCACGATCAACTCAAGTTCGTACAGGAAGGGGTCTTTCACACTCCAGAGACGTGGTTGCGGCACAGGCAGGTCGAGCCCGACAGCGGTTCCCAGCCCGGTAACACCCATGCGGCCCACTTCAACCCCGTCTGCTTTCGCGACGGCGGACAGGGTCATTCCTTCACCGGGGTTGTCCACATGGACGTTGAGATGAAGCATTTCGTTGCTTATATCCGGCGCCGCTTCAAAACGTTTTACGCTCGTTTGCCCCACGGCCTCCAGCCACACCGTCTGCCAGATACCCGTGGTGCGCGTGTACAAACACCCGTAACTTTCCCGTTTCTGGGACTGTTTGCCGCAAGCCTGTACGCCGCTGCGCGTATCGTCGAAAGCGTGAATGATGACCGTGTTCCCGCCGGGCTTGAGCGCCGCGGTACTATCGAATGCGAAGGCCACGCTGCCCCCG
>JAKLHG010000122.1:2487-9343 GCA_022710255.1 Candidatus Hydrogenedentota bacterium | reverse complement strand
CGCAGATATTTGCCCGTATCAGCATCCGCCTGGTTCATCCAGAACTGGTAGAACCGATAAGGGGAGGTGCGTTCCGCATCCAGCCAGATGTTGCCGGCTTCGGACTTTCCGAATTTGGAACCATCCGCCTTGGTCACCAGGGGAAAGGTGAGGCCGTAGGTGGAAGTGTTGCGCAGGCGCCGGGCGAGGTCCATGCCGGAAACGATATTGCCCCACTGGTCGGCGCCGCCGACCTGGAGCCGGCAGTCATATTTCTCGTTCAAATAGAGGAAATCATAGGATTGCAACAGGATGTACGAGAATTCGGTATAGGAAATGCCGTGGTCGCGGTCTTCCAACCGCATGCGTACGCTGTCACGGTTCAGCATCATGTTTATGGAAAAGTGTTTACCGATATCGCGCAAGAACGTTAATAACCCGATTTCACATAACCAGTCCGCGTTATTGAGGAGCGTGGCGGCATTGGGCCCCTTGAAATCGAGAAAGCGCTCCAATTGCGCCCGGATGCCTTCCACGTTACGTTCCACATCGTCCCGGCTCAGCATGGAGCGTTCCCGGGTTTTGCCGCTGGGATCGCCGATAAGGCCCGTGCCGCCACCCACCAGGGCAATGGGTTTGTGGCCGTGCCTTTGGAAATGAGCCAGCCCGAGAATGGGGAGCAGACTGCCGATATGCAGGCTGTCGGCCGTGGGATCAAATCCGCAATACAGGGTTAAGGATTCTTTCGCCAATACGGAAGGCAGTTCATCGTGCGTAATCTGGTTGATATATCCGCGCCAGTTGAGTTCCTCGAATAACGTCATAAGTCCTGTTCCTTGGCTGTGGCCGTATCTTTTGTTCTCCGGCGCCGCAGCGCGGCTACAAGTTCCGAAGCGACAATCAGAGTCGGAATGCCGTAGAGCAGCAGTTTTCCCCACCACTTTTGGGAAAACCCGGTAAAATCCTGACGATGGGACCACGGCCACCACACGGCGAATGCCTGCCCATAGAGATGGTGATGGGGGACCCATCCGTACATGCGACCGTCGAGGCTTTGCTCGCTGTTATCGCCCAGCAAGAGATAGTGGCCTTCTGGCACGACGGAATACTGCTCCTCGTCGCGTATGCCGTAGGGCATATCAGGCTGCACAAAGTCGTAGATGTCGTCAATTAAATCAATCACCGGCTTCCCTACGTCCGTGCATAGCGACTTAATCTCTTCATCGCTCAAGGCGTCCAGGTCAATGCCTGTGACCGTGGGGTGGACACGTTCCATGAAAGCATACATTTCGATGACCGGCGGATGCTGCGGATTCAATATGGGCAGGGCTTTGTTCGCCTGGGCAAGTTTTAACAATTGCCGTTTTTTCTCTATGTCCGTGAAGGACAATTTATCCACGTAATGCAGGATCGCGCGCAGTTCTTCCGGCGGTTCCGCCACCTTGCCGTTAATCAGAATCCGTCCATCCCTGATTTTTACCTTTTCACCCGGAAGCCCGATGACGCGCTTAATCAGGATAGGATGTTCCGATTCCGGATCTATCGAACGGAAGACCACAATATCCCAGCGGTCAGGCGCGCCCCATTTCCAAAGTCGCCGGGTGGTGAAGGGGATGCGCGGGCCGAACTTCCATTTGTTCACCAGTACCCGGTCTCCCATGAAAAAACGGGGGTCGCCTTTGAGCGTGGGTTCCATGGAACCACTCGGAATCGTGTATTGGTCGATGAGGCATCCTTTGACAAAGAGCACCGCGACAACAAGGGCAGTCCAGCCAAATAGGTTTCTCCAAGTCCAAGGGCCGGTCAGCGATTCCAGGAAACGCCGTAACGGGTGGCGGGGGGAAGGCGTCGTCGTATCAGTCATTGTCGTCCTCTTTTACACGCAAGAGTGCCATAAAGGCTTCCTGTGGAACCTCAACCGTTCCAATCTGTTTCATGCGTTTTTTGCCTTCCCTTTGCTTTTCAAGCAATTTGCGCTTGCGGGTGATGTCGCCGCCGTAACATTTTGCCGTAACATTTTTTCGAAGCGGCGAGATAGTTTCACGGACAATGATTTTACGGTTAATTGCCGCCTGAATCGCCACCTCATACTGCTGGCGCGGAATGAGCTTGCGCAGTTTCTGGGCGAGCGCACGGCCGAGACGGACAGCGCTGTCTTGATGCACAATGGTGGACAGGGCATCGACCGGTTCGTTGTTCAGGAGAATATCCAGTTTGACCAGGTCGCCAGGCTGGTTGCCGATAATGCGGTATTCAAGGGAACCATAGCCACGCGTGCCGCTTTTCAACTTGTCGTAGAAATCCATGACGATTTCCGCTAATGGCATCTGATAGACGGCCATACACCGGTTGCTGCCGATGTAGTCCACGCGTACATGAACGCCCCGTTTCCGTTTGCACAATTCGATAACCGTGCTCAGATACTGGGTCGGGCAGAGAATATCCGCTTCAATATAGGGCTCTTCGATGAGGGAGATTTCGCCCGCAGCCGGCATTTGCGAAGCCTTGTCGATGGTAATAACGTCTCCATTAGTCTTGGTGATCACATAGGCCACATTGGGCATCGTGGTGACCAGGGTCAGCCCGAATTCCCGTTCCAGCCGTTCCTGCACGATTTCCATGTGCAACAGGCCCAGAAATCCGAGGCGGAATCCCAGACCCAGGGCGTCCGAACTGTCCGCATGGTATTGGAAAGAGGAGTCGTTCAGCTGTAGTTTTTCAAGGGCATCGCGCAATTCATCATAGTCCGTGGCGACGGCGGGATACATGCCGGAAAAGACGACCGGCTTTACCTCTTCATAACCATGGAGAGCTTGTTCGGCTGGCTTCTCCGCACTGGTGACCGTGTCGCCGATGCGCGTATCTTTCAAGGTTTTAATGTTGCAGATTAGATAGCCAACTTCCCCTGCAAATAGTCCTTCCCGTGGCACCATGTCCGGATGCAAGGACCCGACTTCGCTGACTTCATATCTGGCGCCCGTTGCCATGAATACAATTTTCTGACCGGGACCAATGGAACCGTCCACGACACGCAGGTAAACAACCACGCCTCGATACACATTATAGACGGCGTCAAATATCAATGCGCGAAGCGGTGCCTGCAGTTTTCCGGAAGGTGGCGGAATGAGTTTGATAACTCTTTCAAGCGTCTCCCGTGTGCCCAATCCCGTTTTCGCGCTGACCAGGAGCGCATCGTCCGCCGGGAGGCCGATGACATCTTCTATTTGACTGCGCACGGAGGGAACATCCGCTGCGGGAAGGTCCACCTTATTGATGACGGGGATAATTTCCAGGTTTTGCTCCAAGGCTTTGTAGGCATTGGCAAGGGTTTGCGCTTCCACACCCTGGGCGGCATCCACCAGCAGCAGGGCTCCTTCGCAGGCGGCCATGGAACGGGATACCTCGTAGGAGAAGTCCACATGCCCGGGGGTGTCAATCAGATTAAGCATGTACAGCTGCCCATCATCCGCGCTATATTCCATGCGGACTGATACGGACTTGATGGTAATGCCGCGCTCGCGCTCAATATCCATGGTATCCAGCGTCTGCTCTTTGATTTTGCGTTCATCCACAGCGTGGGTATATTCGAGCAGGCGGTCAGCAAAGGTGGATTTTCCATGATCGATATGTGCGATAATGCAAAAATTCCGTATTCGTTCTTGGGGTATTGTCATAGATTTGCTGTTACACCTTAACCTGCCGGGGCGGTACTATTCCACCTCTGATGTCCCCCGCATACTACCCCCGCCTTATTGCATATCATAGCAATGACTGCGTTCTCTACGCAAACGGGGATGATAATCGGGGAGGATGATGGCTGCGGTTTCCCCGACTGTTTGTCGTTGCGCAACAAAAAGGCGCCGCATCCCGGGTCGGGATACGGCGCGCTCAAATTTCGGCTGTGTGGAAAGACCCGCGTGGATTATTTTCAGGTGAGATGCAAAATCTCCGCGCCCCGCCCCTGGGATATCAAGGACTTGTAGCTTTTCAGTGTACTTTGCATCGCCGGGTCGGAAAGGAATACTGTCTGTCCCGTCTCTGCGGATAAATAGGCCGCCTGGCAAAGTCTTGTAATTTCCATGCCATAGGCGAAATTCAAAAATCCGTCCTTGCCCTGTTTGAAGTTTTCCACGGCATCCTGGATTTCATCTACGTAACCGTACAGATCGGCCTCATTCGTCTCCACGGTAAGCAATCCCCGGCTTGCGGTGGCCTTCTCTAGCGCCATTTCGCTGTCCGCTACCGCCTCTGCCGCTTCATCGCCGATAAATACCTCGAGGGGGGAACGCAGCGAATTGAGTTCAAAGGCGTAGCCGGGTCCAAGCCCATCCATCAGGAGCCGGAGCCCCTGTTTGTCATACATCCAGGAATTGGTAAACTGAGCCTGGACGAGTTGTCCCGTCTCGGGATTCCTGAAGGTTACCATGCCAGTGGCGAAATCTTCAGCGGGCGTTTTGCTGTAGTCCACACCCATGCGCGCCAGAAGTTGGGCACGGTACTTGGGGATGCCCCACTTGAGAAGGGAGGTTACAGCGGTGACGGAAATGGGCTCAAGAAACGTTACCGGCTTGCCATAGGGCGTCAGCACGTACCAGCCGACCGCAATGGAATGGCAGCCCATATCACTGAGCACGCCGCCGCCCTGTTTCGTGGGATCCCAGAACCAGCCCTCATGCGGGCCGGAATGTTCTTCCGAACTTCGCGCAAGCCCCAGCGGTCCCATGGTGGCTTGGACCGGGGCGAGTTGCTCCATCTGGGCGCGGATTCCCTTCATATGAATTTGATTCTCAAAATAGGCGGTGGGCAGTTTGGCTTCCCTGGCGAGATCCACCAGCTGTTGTGCTTCGGCAATGGTGCGGCCCAGGGGTTTTTCGCAAATCACGCCTTTCAACGGGGCGCCTGATTTTACCGCGTCAACAATCTCCTGCATGATCTGGATACGGGCGAAATTAGGGGCAAAGATGGCCACCGCATCCACATGGTTGCATAGTTCTCCGACGGAACCGTAAACCGTGCAATCGCCCAGGTTGTTGTTATTGGCGTAAGCGGCCAGTTCTTGCGCGCCTTTCAGTGCGCAGACTCCGGAAAGGTCGCAACCTCGAATTTGGGCGACCGCTTTAGCCTGAAATTTACCGATAAACCCGGCGCCAATGAATCCCAGCTTAAAATTCGCCATGAAACAGTCTCCTTCCGCGCATGCGGGGTTTTTGATTGCACTTCCCTTGGGAAAAGCTTAGGTCAATTATAGAATATCGATGAAGACAAGTCAACGCTTCCACTTCGAAAATAAGGCTATCAGACAATCGTGTTACTTTGCGTTTTACCATATTTGCAGCAATGGCTTTGCGAGGCGGTGGCGTTTATTTTTTATCCCACTTGGGTTCCAGTTCCAGGTAGAGGGTGCGGATTCCACGTCGGACCTTGAATACCACATAATCTTGGGCTGAATCGGTAATGGCTGCCATCTTGGCGCGTACGTCGTCCACCGTATTGACGGGCTGTTGATCGATGGAGACAATCAGGTCACTGGCGGAAAGTTGGCCAAGTCCTGCCCACCCTCCGGGCAATACCTGCTCCACCAGAACACCGGTCTGTTCCTGTTTCCATTTTTCGGTGGCACGGTCGAAAAACGTAATATCACGGACGGTGAATTCAAAAACTTCATCCTGATATTTTTTCATTTCCCGGGCTAGTTTAGGCGCTTCACTTAGCGTTACCGGCAATTTCAGTTCTTCCTGATTGCGGCGGATACCCAATTCTACGGTATCGCCCGAAGCGTATTGACGAATGAGGGCAGATAACTCTTCATGATGCTCGGGGGAGGAAGCGGTCATGGCGTCTCCATCCACGGATACAATCAAGTCGCCCTCGAGCAGGCCCGCCTGCGCGGCCGTACTGTCCGCGTAGACCTGGGTAATCCGGAAACCGGTCATGTCCGGTTGTCCCAGTGCTTCCGCAATATCCCGGGTGATAACTTGATACTCCACGGGCAGCCAGGCCTTCTTGACCTCCATACCGGGCTCTGTCAAGGGACGCACACCCACCTTGACCACGGTCAGCATAAGGTCATTCTTGCGCTCGAATTTGGTCAAAACGGGCCGGGGATCCTTGCTTTCCAGCATCAACTCCTCGGTGATTTCACGAAAGGTCTCAACATTTGTAACCGGTTTCCCATTGACTTCGACAATAATGTCATCGGCGGCAATATCGGGGCGGGCATCGCCGGCAGGTCCGCCGGACTGAACGGAAGTTACCAAAACGCCCTCTGTGGTTTTACGCTTCCGTTCCTGGGCCATTACAAAGGACATGTCCCTCACCGTAATTCCCCAATATATCTGTTCGAACTGCTGCAGTTCATAGGTTTCCCTTTCGACAGGAGTGATATTGATCTGCAGATTCTCTCCGCTTCTGTCCACAGCGAAAACGGCGCTTTCTCCAATGGGAAGGCATGAAACCAAAAGATTAAAATCAGGGATTTGCACCATGAAGCGAATGTCGACACTGACATTGTTTACGGACAGCAGGATATCGCCTGAAGACAGTCCCGCCAAATCCGCCGGGCTGCCTGGAATGATACTGCTGACCAGGGCACCGGATTCATGGAGGTCTGATTTCAGGCGGGGCTGTACAAGGATGCCGACCCAAGCCCGGCGGATTTTTCCGTTGGAGATGATTTCATCAGCTACGTCCCGGGCCAGGTTGCTGGGGATGGCGCCGCTTAATCCGAGGCGGATCTCATTGATGCCGACCACTTCCCCCTGAATATTCACCAGGGGCCCCCCGGAATTGCCGCCAAAAATCTGAGCATCATGGGCAAGCCAGCGCACCAGCGCGCCTACATCTTCACCATCGATGGTGAGACCGCCGTCACGACTCA
>JAKLHG010000122.1:0-2478 GCA_022710255.1 Candidatus Hydrogenedentota bacterium | reverse complement strand
ATCCACTCCGGCATGGTCATTTCAGTGTTACTGATGATGCCCAGGGTCACGGATTGTGACAGGGCCAGCGGGCTTCCCATGGCCAGAACATGATCGCCCACGCGTACTGCGGCGGAATCCCCCCAAGGGACCACGGGAAATGTTTTTGTTCCGTCGGTCTGCAATTTTATGATGGAAATGTCGGTCAGCGGGTCGGTGCCGACCAGTTCCGCACCGTATTCCGACTTATCGGCAAAGACACATTTCAACTGCTTCGCGTGGCCGGCAACATGGTGGTTGGTAATAATGTGTCCTTCCGGAGAAATGACCACACCGGACCCTGAAGCCTCGGACTTCATTTCCCGGCCATTGCGGTAATAGGCTTCCACAACGTCTATGCGCACCAGCGCCGGAGTGACCTGTCCCACAGCGGCCTTAATGGATTCCGCAAGGTCCGCCGGGATTGTGGGTGCGGGGGTGTTAATTTCATTTTGGGCAAATGCAGAGAAACCGGAAATAACCGTGGTTGCCACAACCCAACAAGAGAGAATAAATATTCGTGTCATGCTTGCTTTCCTTTGGATGAAATAAAAGGTTTGGCCCGTAAGCCCCGGGGAAGATTACCCCTTGTAACGCCGCAATTCTACCACATATTTGAAGGCATATGCCCGTAATCAAACCGGAAGCGTAATACCTAGGATTGGGAAAACGCTTCAAGAAGTTGTTCTTTGGGGAACAACTACCGCATCGCCCCGGGTTCGACCTGCGCTGGAGGAATAACGGAGGGGAGGGAGGCTCAATCCAGAGCATGGATGCGATTACAGCGGGGACATTTTACCACAGGCCTGGCATAGGCGGGTGGGACTTTCATTTTAAGTCCACAGGAGCATTGGAGGAAACGAAATCCATTCATCCGCCGGACAAGATCACCAGCTTCCCTGGTCCGTTGGCGTTCTCCCGGGTCCGGCTGCGGTTGACGGGCTGCAGCGTCTACTAATGAGAGGGTGGAAGCATCCGTTTCCGCAGTGGCTCGGGCAGCCTGCTCTTCCGCGAGGGCTGTAGCGGGAATATGTATCTTTCCCGTGCCGCTGACCGTATTTGCCGCATTTACATAGGCTGTATAGGAAGCCCCGCCACCCATGGAACGCAGTATGCGGATGCGTTCTGCTACCGGCGGGTGCGTGCTGGTCAGCGAGGAGAGCGAGCGCGACTCAGACTCGAGGGGATTGATGATGTACATGGGCGCCATGGCCTTACTGACCGATTCTTTGCTGCCGGGATTTCCGGCGATGATTTCCAAGGCGCTTGCCAAGCCTTCGGGGTACCTGGTATAGACAGCACTGCCTGCGTCGGCAAGATATTCACGTTGACGGGAACAGGCGAAGTAAAGTAGTTGCGCCAGCAGAGGCGCCACAATGGCAAGTACCAGCGCGACGACCAGGAGTACTACGCGAAAAAGGCCGTCATTCCGGTCCGACCGGCCTGATCCATAGCGCCTCGACCCGCGCAAATTAGAATACCACATGGCCCTTAGAAAAAGTTCCGTAAGCATGATGATGGCGCCAAGCATGATTCCCGCAAAGGTCATGAACAGGACATCACGGTTCGCGATATGAGAAATCTCGTGGGCGATTACACCCTGCAACTGGTCCCGGTTGAGTTTGCCCAGCAGTCCCTGGGTCACGGCAACTGATGCATGGTCGGGGTCTCTTCCCGCGGCAAAGGCATTCAATGACATGTCTTCAATGATGTAAACCTTGGGTGTTGCGGGCAGGCGGGAAGCAAGGGTCATTTCTTCCACGATGTTAAAAAGCCGGGGGTGGTCCTGTTTTCTGATTTCCTTGGCTCCAGCCGCCGCCATAAGCAGACGGTCTCCAGAGGCATAAGCCGCAAGGGCCTGTCCGCCCCAGACCAAAAACGCGATACCCATGCCCACCAAGCCGCCAACCGGCACGAAATAGCGATAACCGCCCATCACAAAACTGTTTGTGACCGGGTAAATGGAAAACCCAATGGCAAAGCCGATGCACAGCAGCAACAACAGCATCAGAACAACGAGGACAAGGGATTTTCGGCGGTTCGCGCGTATCAGTTCAAACATGTCGTGGGGTATCCACAAAATTAAACCGTACCAACATCATCGCTTCTGAGGCGGAAAGGAATGCCCGGGTCAACCGAATGCGCGGTATTCAGGAAAAGGAAACCTTGGGCACTTCACGTTCGGCGGCGGTATCCACTTCGAAGAAAGCCGCTTTGCTGAAATTGAACGCGCCGGCTACAATGTTGCCTGGAAACATTTGAACGGCGTTGTTGAAGGTCATCACGGAATCATTATAAGCCTGGCGCGCAAAACTGATGCGGTTTTCCGTGGAACTCAACTCTTCCTGGAGGGCAAGGAAATTCTCATTTGCCTTCAGATCCGGATAACGTTCCACCACGACGAAGAAATTACTCAGGGCCTTGTTCAGGCCGCTTTCAAGGGTGCCCTGTTCAGCGGGG